>NZ_JBEZYF010000012.1:0-173679 GCF_040638415.1 Kribbella sp. NPDC026596
ACGCTGACGGGCCCAGCCCCATCACCGCTATGCAGGGACAGACGACGGACGAGGCACCGACCAATCACTTGACGCAAATCGCCTTACGCTGATGTGCGGACGTTGACCATATGGCTGGGCATGCACAATGTCAGCCATGCTGCCCTCCGCTTCACGACGGCGCGAACGTCTTGCCGTCGAGGCCGTAACGGTGCTCTGTTACGAAGCGCTCCTGGCCATTCGGGGCAGTGCCTACACGGGCCAAGTCCAATCCTTGGTCGATGTCGGCCCCGTGGATGTCGATGTCATGGAATGGATGCGATTGCTGGCAGATGCCTGCCACAACCTGCCGAAGTCCTTACAGCCGTCCGTGGCGGCAGGTCGGAAGCATCGGGCAACCGATGCCATCCAGTACCTGTTTGCTACAGCTAGCCCGCTCCAGCGGCAGTGGCTTGTGGCCACGCTTGCTAGCAACGACATCGATGTCGAGGACCTGACTGGCTAGCCCTGGCGAACGTCCGCTCGTCGCACGAGCGCGCGCATCGCAGCATGAGCGGGCGCTGATGCACAGTCAGCAGGTGACGTGGAGCACTGCGTGGACCTCACGCCTGTCGACGCTCGCGATCAGGCGGCAAGCGTCCTCTGTTGGGATGGCGATGAGGTCCACGCCTCGGCGGCCAGCCTCGTCGGTGACGTCGGGCATGATCGGCAGCGAGCCGTAGACGCCGGTGCCGATGATCAGCCTGCTTCCGCCCCAAGGGAGCTCCTCGGCGGCCGACACTGGCGTGTGCCCGAACTCGTTTCGGTATGGCTTCGAGGGTTTCTTCTTCCGTTTCCGAACCCGACCGCCTTCGATGACGATGTCGTGTTCGTACTCCCGCCCATCGACCTCGATGGCGCCGAACCTGAGTAGTCGCACTTCCATGCGGAGACCTCCTGGAGCGTCATTGGCCGCGCTAGCGGCACGCGAACTCCAACAAACCCACCTTTTCCATGCGGGCGCCTCAAGTCCTCAGTCCTGCTCCTCCACCACGTCGTACCAGACGGTATTGGACGGTCCGTCCTCCAGCCCGGCCAGTTCCGCGCGGGTTGCCTTGAACGCTTCGTCGTCGTGCCAGTGGGCCCAGTGCTCCCGTGACTGCCACGTGCCGATGATCGCCCGCCGCTGCGGGTCGTCGGCCTCTCTGAGCAGCTGCACGGCGACCCATCCGTCCATCTCGGCGGCGGCACGGACGCGCTTGTGCATCGCCCGGTCCCACTGATTACTTGCCTCGTCCTTCAGGGTCACGGTCGTGACCACGGTCATCATGGCTTTGGCTCCTCGCGTCTCGGACATTCCTGGCTGTCAAGGTGTGCCCCTCGTACGACATAAGCACCCGCCCGATGATCGGGGAACCCCGAAGCTGGCTCCCAAGGACCTCTCGGTGACGCTGAAGGTGCACGGTGCCCGGGCCGGGCCCATCGCCCTTCCCGTTGCGCCGGGGCGTGGATCGCCCTGATTCAAGGCGCCAAGCCCTGCAGTCGCCTGCGGCGGAAGGCACCCGCCAGCGGGCCTCGCGAACGCGCTGATCGCGGCTAAATGAGTGCGCGCCCGGCGTGCTAACTCGGAGTGTTTGCCCGTGTCCTACGACGTCTTCTTCCGGCGGTTCGTTCATGGCGACGCGGAACCCAGTGGTGGCGTAAGCGCGTCGCTCCGGGCCGGGTGCCGGGACCTGCGCCGGCCTACTGCTGCTGCTCCGCCGAAGCCTTCAGGTTGTGCAGCGAGGTGTCCCAGCGCTTCCCGATGTCGCGCGCGGCGATCGGCGCGGCGAGCTTACCGAGACCCTTGAACTCGACCTCGTCCTCGACCCGGAGGCTGGTTCCGCCGTCGGAGCGGTCCAGGCTGTATCGGAGGTGCCGGGAGAAGGTTCTTCCCGTCTGGTCCTCCTCGAGCACGGTGGGTGCCTCCGACCGGGTGACTCGGGCCTCCACCTCCTCTCGCATCCGGGTGCGGAACAGGTGGTCGTCCCGGGTCCCAGGCCCTGGGTACTCGGGTGAGCGTGAGCGGGTCTCGAGGTAACCGTCGAACCACCGCTCGGGGGTCGCGAGCGCCCGCCAGACCGCCTCGGGGGGTCGATCGATGTCGATGCTCTTGCTGAAGTGAGCCATCGCCCCTCCTTCTTTCGAACCGCACTGACATTATTCCCTGTCCGGCGGTGGCGAGGGGTCCGGAAGAAGAACTCGTCGTTCCTCTACAACGACACCCGCACGATGCACGAGCGCGAGGGCTTCACCTACAACAGGCCCAACGGCCAGGGCAACTGCGTGATGGCGCGCGAGGTGGCCCCGAGCAAGCGCGGCTGAACCGGTCCAGCGCTCGACGGGAGACCACGGCTACCCGGCACCGCGCCGTCTCCAACGAGTCGCTAATGCGCGCGCGGCCTCGGAGCTTTCACTCTCCGCGGCATGTGCGGACGATGGTCATACCTGATCGGGTGACACGCAGAGGGCCACAATCTGGAGTGACCGTCGCCGACTCGCCCGGTCAGCACGCCGTTCGTGCTGGTCCTCGATTCACAGGGACAGCGCTGCGAGGCCCGCGATACCAACGACTAACAGAGTCTGACCAGCTCGCGCTCGCAGGTACTCGCCGTTGCTGAGTACCTGGTATCCGTGCTCACGCTCGACCAAGTCTGTCGCGAGCAGCAGTGGTCGGCCTAGTTCTCCGACGATCGCAAGCAGATACACGCCCGCGCCGGCCCACGCAGATACCGCCAGCGGGTCTTCGACGATTGCGCTCCTCAGCAGACCCAGTGGAGCGAACGCGCACCAAGCGCCCGCGCTTGCCCAGCCAATCCCTTGTGTGATCGGGCGACGGGATCGACGGCTGTTAGGAGGCAAACCATCGCGAGCATCACACCCATGGCGGTGAGCCCAAGTGCGTTGCTGCCCAGTGCACTGTTGATCATGCCGCTCGATTGTCCGATGTTCGCTGGTCACTGTCGCGGAGATGGTACTGCCCATGGCATAGCCAGCCTGAAAGATCGGTAGACGGCACGCTCACCGGCCGGTCCTAAGCCTGGACAGGTGCCCGCCGAGCGACCTCGTTCGCCGCTGGCTGACTCTTCGCAATCGCACGAATCGCGGCTAGATCCGCGCAGTGAACGAGCCGACGATGCTTGTATGTGTATGCAGGATTGCCAGTGGGCTGTGTCGAGGTCCGCGCGCTGCGAGACGCCACGATGCGGGCACCCGAGTCGTCGTTCTGCTCGATGATCCCGGGCCGCGGGCGCCGCGCAGATGAACCGTTCTGCTACGCCGGACATTGATGCAGTTGACGCCCCTCACCGGGGAGGTTCACCGAACCGATCATAGGGGACGGTCACTCGCGGGCTCAGCCTGGACGTCCTCTCCGTGATGTCGGCGTGTTGCAAGATGTTCCTCTTGTGGGGCGAGGATGACCGGCAGCTCGTACAAGCCGCGTAGGACCAGTCCGTCGCCGTGGCTCCAGCGCAGCGCCGACCGCGGGAGGGCCATCCGCATGGTGGGGAAGCGGCCGTGCAGGGTGGTGAAGGCGATATCTGCTTCGAGCCGGGCCAGTCGGGCACCCAGACAGTGGTGGATGCCGTGGCCGAACGCCAAGTGGCTGGTGTTCGCCCGGGCGATGTCGAGGGTTTCGGGGTTGGCGTAACGGTCCGGATCTCGGTTGGCGGCGGCCAGCGAGATGATCACCTGAGCGAACGCCGGGATGACGGTCCCGCCGAGGGCGACGTCCTCCCGGGTGTATCTGAACGTCGAGTGCTGGACCGGTGCGTCCCATCGCAGGATCTCCTCGATCGCGTGCGGCACCAGGCTCGGGTCCGCGACGAGCGCGTCGCGCTGTTCGGGGTGCAGGAGCAGCGCGACCGTCCCGTTGCCGATCAGGCTGGTCGTGGTGTCGTGCCCGGCGACGATGAGCTGGAAGATCGTGGAGAGCATCTCCTGCTCGGACAGCGCGTCGTACTGATCGGCTGCGTGCACGAGGTCGGTGACTAGGTCCTCGCCCGGGGTGGCGCGCTTGCGGGCGAGCAACTCGACCAGGTATCGCACGATGCTCCCGGAGGCCGCGACGGCCTCGGCCGGAGGCTCGGGCGCAGACGACGGCGCTAGCAGCGTGGTGAACCAGCTCCCGACGTCGTCCCGGTCTGATTCCGGGACGCCGAGCAACTCGCTGATTACCGTGAACGGTAGCGGGAAGGCGAAGCCCTTGACCAGGTCGACCACCGCGTCGCCGCGCGCCTCGAGGTCGTCCAGCAGCCCGTCGACGATCGCCTGGACACGTGGCCGGAGAGCCGCGATCCGCGGCCGGCTGAACGCAGCCGAGGCGAGTCGGCGCAGCCGGGTGTGGTCCGGCGGGTCGGCGCCGAGCATGTGCCGGGCGAAGGCGGGGCCAGGCAGGCCTTCGGCGACCACCGCTCCGTCGCGTGCGAGCGCGGCGTGCATGTCCTTGGACAGGCCGGCGTGGTTGAGAGCGGCCTTCGCCTCCTCGTAGCGAACGATCAGCCACGCTCGGTGGCCGTCAGCCAGCGTCACCTCGTGCACCGGCCCGCCCGCGCGGACCTGCGCGAACAGTGGGTACGGGTCGTCCCGGTCGTAGTCGCCCCATTTCTCGAGGGCAGGGTTGCGCATCTGGACCACCCCTAGATCTCGCGGAAGCCCGAGCAGAGCAGATCGATTGTGGCCAGCCGGCCGTCGTCGATCTTGCAGATCGCGGTCTGGGTGCAGGCCCAGCGGGTGCCACGCTGGGCCAGGTCTAGCCGGTAGTGGATCAGCAGCAGATCGGCCACCGCCTCGCCGGCCGACTCCACCAGATCGACGGTGTCCATGTCGGCGAACCATCCACCGACGCGGGCGACGACGGCCTCGCGGCCGTACTCTTCGATCGGTCCGCCAGGCAGTAACGCCCGCAGCCGGACAGTGTCGGTGACTGCAGCGGCCAGCTGGACGGTGTCCCGCCCGGCCACGGCCACGGCCATCGCCGTGGCTTGGGGATGCTCGTTCATGACGCGCTCCATCCGTGGTGGCCGGCCAGGCCGTCGAGATGGCCGGCGAGGTGCATAGTCAGCTCGGTGGCGTCCTTCGCCGCCCCGTCGATCAGGCTCGACTTGCGGCGGCGAAGGAACGGCATACCGATCAGGTACAGGCCCGGGCAGGCCGTCACGCCGCCGTCGTGGACGACGCGGCGTCGGTGGTCGAGCACCGGGACGTCGAGCCAGGCCAGATCGGGCCGGTATCCGGTCGCCCATACGATCGTGGCGATCTCCCGGGACCGGAGGTCCAGGGTCAACGGTGTGGTGGGCACCACCGTCGGTGCGAACCGCTCACCGCGCGCCCCGGCCCAGGTGTCGATCGTGTCCAGCAGCCGCCCCAGCTTCAAGTCGGCCAGCGCGCACACGTTGGACAGCGAGCCGGAGAACTGAGCGACTCCGTTCTCGATCCCGGCCAACCGGCCGACCAGCCGCACCCCGGCCGAGGTCAATGCATTCAGGTCGACCGTCCGGCCCGGCGAGCCAACCAGCTGCATGGACGGGAGTTTCCGCGCTCGGACCAGATCGTCGACCTCGTCGTAGCGCTCGTCCAGCACTCCCGCGGCGTCCAGCCACCACAGGATGTCCCGGCCGCGGTAGGTGCGTGGCATGCGCACGTGCTCGCCCACGGCGAGGGTGACCGGGCGGCCGGAGCGGTGCAGCTCGTCGGCGAGCTGAACCCCGCTGGCCGAAGCGCCGACCACCAGCACGCCGCCCGGGGGCAGTTGGCTGGGACTGCGGTAGCCCGCCGGGGTCACGGAGGTGATTCCGGGCGGCACCCGACACGCCAACGCCGGCACCGCGGGCATCGTCGCCGCCCCGCAGGCCAGCACCACCGTCGGCGCGCGCCAGGTGCCCTGGTCGGTCCGCACCACGTAGCCGCTTCCGGCTGCCCGCACCGACGTGACCGTCGTGCCGGTCAATATCGGCGCCGCGGATACATCCGCGTACTCCTCGAGCATCGCGGCGACCTGCTCCGCGCCGAGGTAGCCGTCGGGATCGGCACCCCGGTAGGCATAGCCGGGCAGCCGGGTCATCCAGTTCGGGGTGAGCAACCGCAGCGAGTCCCACCGCTGCGTGTGCCACGAGTTCGCGATCTCGCCACGTTCGAGAACCACGTGGTCAATCGAACGAGTGGCGAGGCAGTGACTCATGGCCAGCCCGCAGTGGCCAGCACCGACGATCACGGTGGTCGTGTTCGGCACGGCTGCGCCTCCTGCTCGCTCGAACCGATCAGGCGACGTCAACGGTGACGCGCGTCGGGCTGGTGAGGATGTCGTAGACCGCGGAGCGCTTCTGCGACTGGGCGACCAGCGCTCGGATCTCCTCGGCGGTGGCGTCGGCGTCGATCTGGTAGCTGACGGTTACGCCGCTGAAGCCGTTACGGACGTCCGGGTCGGCGCCGAGAATTCCGTGCAGGTCCATCTCGGCGGTGAGAGTAGCCTGCACCGACCGTAGCTGGATCAACCTCTGCTGGGCGACGGCCGCGACGCCCGCGGTCAGACAGCCGCCGAGGGCGACCAGGACGTACTCCACCGGCGTGACGCCGTTGTCCTGTGCGGCGAACTGCAGCGGGTGGTCGACGTCGTAGCTGAACGTCGCGTGGTGCTGCTGGTCGTCGCCGAAGCCGTAGAAGGTCTCGACGTCCGAGCGGCTGTGCGTGCCGTTGACCCACGACACCGTCGACCGCCACTGGAACTGGGCGATCTCCGGAGTGTCGGCCAGGGCGGCGCGGACGCCGAGCAGCGCTTCGACGTTGACGCCGTTGTCGACAGGGATCTCCGTTGTGGTCATCTGGTGCCTCCTTGATGTGATGCATGGTCGTCATGTGGTTGTGCTGCACCATGAGCCGAACCTCTGTGACGTGGCCTGTGACAGGCGACGTGGTGGGACAATCCGTCCATGGCGGAACCGCTCGCTATTCATCTGCTGGGTCCGCAGCCGCACGTGGTCAGGGCCGAGCATCGGCAGCCGGCCCCCCGCGGTCGCAAGGTGTGGGCTCTGCTCGCGTATCTGTTGATCACGGAGTCGGCGCCGAGCCGCGAGTGGCTGGCACAGCTGTTGTTCTGCGACGCGAACGATCCACTCAACGCTCTGAGCTGGAACCTGACCCAGCTGCGCCGGCTCCTGGGCCACGGATCGAACATTGCCGGCGACCCGATCGTTCTCCGGCTGCCGCATGGGACATTCGTTGACGTTCACGCTCTGACAGCAGGCACCTGGATGCAGGCGATCGACGTGCCTGGCCTCGGTCGTGACCTCTTGGAGGGCAAGACCTTCTCGGCCTGCCCGGGCTTTGATGTGTGGCTGCTGGCGAGCCGACGACGGCTGGCAGGAGCAGCCGAGAGCGTGCTCCGGGAGGCAGCGCGAGCAAAGGTATCGGCGGGTGACGGTGCTCGCGCGGCGGAGCTCGCGAGTCGGCTTGTCACCGCCAATCCACTCGACGAGGATGCTCAAGAACTTCTGATCCGGGCGTATGTCGCGAGCGGTGATCGACCTGCGGCCGAGATCCAACGAGATGCCTGCATCGCGCTTTTCCGGCACGAGCTCGGGACCGACCCTGGCGTCGGCGTTCTCCAGGCCGCGGAGCCAGAGCATCAGCGCGCCTTGCCGCATCGGCGACCCGCCAGGACCGCGACAGTTGCCCAGCTCGAGGCAGGCACGGGTGCCCTTGATGCAGGAGCTGTCGATGCGGCGATCAGCCTCCTACGACAGGCGGTGGCCGACGCGCACGACTTGAACGATGGTCCGCTTCAGGTGCAATCCCTTGTCGCGCTCGGATCGGCGTTGGTCCACAGCGTCAGGGGACGCGATGGCGAAGGTGCCGGTGTCCTGCACGAGGCAATCGGCGTCGCTGATCGGATCGGTGCTCCGGAGTCAGCCGCCCAGGCCCATCGCGAGCTGGGTTACGTCGAACTGCTGAGGGGACGCTACGACCGAGCCCAACGGTGGCTTGGGAACGCTGCGAAGCTGGCCGGTGAAGAGTCAACCGAGCGAGCCTGGGCGCTCGCTGTCCAGGGCGTGGTCTCGACAGATGTCGGTCGCTACAACGATGCCTTGAACGCCTTCAACGAAGCCCTGGGTCTGGCGCAGGCGAGACGGCTTGGCCAAGTTGAGACGTGGGTGTGGACGTTCACCGGACGGGTGCATCTGCTGCGCCAGGATCTCGAGGAGGCACGCAAGTGCCTCACCGAGGGACTGGCGTGCGCGCGCGCCGTACGCTGGACGGCGTTCGTGCCGTTGCCCGAGGCATTGCTCGCGGATGTCGATCTGGCCGAAGGCCGGGTCGACGCGGCATCGACCGCTTACGAGCACGCACATGCTCTGGCGCTCCAGTTGGGCGATCCGTGCTGGGAGGGCTGCGCGGGTCGCGGCCTCGGCCTGGTCGCCGCGCACCGCGGCGACACCACGACCGCCCTGCGCTGGATCACCGAGGCCCGCCACCGTTGTGTGCGCCTGCCCGACGCTTACCTGTGGGTGGAGGCCTACTGCCTCGACGCCCTGTGCACGCTCGCCATCGAGCAGCGATGCGTCGACGCCGCGCAGTGGATCGACGACCTGGAAGCACTGGCGACCCGCACCGGAATGAGGGAGCTCGTCGCTCGCGCCTACGCCCACCGAGGCAAGCTCGGAGACCGCGCGGCAGGCGCAGCGGCGCGGGTCCTGGCCGCAGAGGTCGACAACCCCGCACTACGACGCCTCGAATGACTTCGAAGTCGGCCCGGCCACCTCGCAAGCGGCGCTTGACGCCGTCCCCACCGCTGGCTCACGACTGCACGATCTCGGCGGTCGTGGCCTGCATCGGCATTCGGGTTGACATCGAGGTTGCACGCGGGAGTGCTGTGTGCTCGTTCTGGGGAGGCAGCCGCTCAGCCACCGCTGGTTGTCAGTGCGGCAGCCAGGGAGTCAGCGGCCGCGGTGACCTGCTGCGGTGTCGTCCATCGGCCAACTGACAACCGCAGTGCTGATGCCGCTTGCCGAGGAGTCAGGCCCAGTGCCAGCAGGCTCTCTGATGGCTGGTCGTCGCCGGAGTGGCAGGCCGAGCCGGTGGAGCCAGCGACGTCCGGTGCGGCCGCTAGCAGTTCTCGGCCAACCACATCATCTATCCCGATGTTCAGGGTGTTGGGTAGGCGAAGGGTGGGATGACCGTGGAGGTGAACGCGAGCGGGCAGCCGCTCGGTGAGTTCGGCCTGGAGTTGATCCCGCAGCCTGGTGAGGCGGGCGGTCTCATCGGCAGCGAGGCCACGTGCAGCGAGGTCGGCGGCCGCCCCGAGGGCAGCGGCGAAAGCGACGTTCTCGGTGCCGGCGCGCAGGCCGCGCTCCTGCCCTCCGCCGCCGATGAGTGGTTCGAGCGTGACATCCTCGCGGATATAGAGCGCGGCTATGCCCTTCGGGGCGTACATCTTGTGACCCACGGCTGTGAGTAGATCGACTCCGAGCTCGTCGACGTCGAGGTCGACCTTGCCGGCGCTTTGGGCGGCGTCGGTGTGCAGGAGGACGCCGCGCGGCCGGGTGATCTCGGCGATGTCGGCGATCGGCTGCAAGGTGCCGGTCTCGTTGTTGGCGTGCATCACGGTCACCAACACCGTCTCGGGGGTGATCGCGGCCCGGACGTCACCGGGGTCGAGGCGGCCGAAGCGGTCGACAGGCAGGTAGGTGACGTCAACGTCGTGCCACCGTTGCAAACGTCGACATGCGGCCAGGACCGCGGGATGCTCAGTGACCTGCGTGATGACGTGCGGTCGGCCTTTGACGGTGTCGGCGCGGGCCAGCACCGCACCGCGGACGGCCAACGCGTCGGCCTCAGTGCCGCTGGCAGTGAACACGATCGTGGCTGGAGCCGCGTGGAGCAGGGCGGCGACCTGATCGCGCGCTCGCGCGAGCAACCGACCGGGTCCCTCGGCGTAGGCATGAGCGCTGGAGGGGTTACCGAAGTCCGTCGTCAGCGCTGCCTGGATCACATCCACAACGCGCGGATCCACCGGAGTGGTGGCGTTGTAGTCCAGGTAAACCGGTCGGCTGGTCAACGCCGGGTGCTCCACCTGATCCACTGCACCACCTCCTGCCCGGATATCCCTGCGGACGAGCGTATCCCCGATGCCGGAACAAGCCGCGACAGACGAGCTGATCCGCCGCGCGGCGCACAAGCGTCGACCGGTCGGAATGGCTGGCAGTCCGCGAGCGGCAACGTCGCCCCGGGAGATGGCCGCAGCCCACCACCCGGGCAGTTGCAGGCGAGGTGAGTCAGGCTCGCCGCCCAACGACTGACCCATGCGCACTCAATTCGGCTACTTGTTTCATTGACGGCACGGCTGGGTTCTGTCGAGTCTCGGTCGAGGTGCCCAGGCGCGAAGCCGCGAGTGCAGATAATGCGGGTGTCGCAACCCGTTGTGGCCACCAAGGCCTGCGTGGTCGTCGGTCCAGGTCTGCCCGAACTTGTCTCGCTTGTATCCAGACACCCCGGGCCAGGCGGCAATGACACGGATCTGGCGAAGTTCGGCAAAGATCAGGCTTGGCCGTGCCGGTCGCTGGCTGGACGGTGACGGGATTGCTGGTGGGTGTGGTTCGAGGCGGTGGGTTTCGACTCGGCCGGGTCGGCGCCGGATACTGGAAAGGCGCACCCGGCAGCCGCGAAGCCGAGCACAATCATGGCGGCCAGAAGGGTTCGCATCACGCGACCTTAAGATACGGCTGAGTCTGGCCCGCCTCACGTAACGGCTCAGCCTCATCTCAGTCGCTACGAGCGGCGTGATCTGGGCTCACGCTCAGCAGTTCAGCCTGGGAACACTCTGGGAACCAAGAGGGGTCGATTCGAGGCAACTGGAGTCAATAGCCACCGAACTGGCGTTGGCTGGTTACGCCTGGAGGGGCCTACGTCGGTGGGTGCGTCGGTTTCCTAAACCGTTTATCCCTGACGGGTCGAGTTGCCCCTAGGCGACTCGGTTGCTCCTGATTTGACCTTGAACGCGGTGCCCTCCTGGTCCAAGACAACGGGTCGTCGACCTCGCGATGCCCGAATGAATCCCTCGGCCGCCAGCAGAGCGATAGCACGATGAGCGGTACCGGCGGCGACGCCGTACCTGCGGGCAAGATCCTTGACGGGCGGGAGAACGTCACCCACTCCCAGCGCCCCGCATCTGATGGCTCCGCGCAGATCGCGAGCGATCTGAATGTACGGTCCGCGCGGTGTCGATCCTTCTTCGGCGACGTCGGAGCTTGCGCGGCCGACAGCGCCGTTAGCGAGAGCTCCAGCCGGGCGGGCCGGCATACGACCGGCGAGGGCCGGGGCCGCACGTTGATCTGCCTCAGCCAGCCAAGCAGCGTAGACGCGGAGTGTTGTAGCTCCGCCACCGCCATGGCCGAGTCGGCCCGCCACGGCCCTGATGTTCACGCCCGCGTTCAGCAGCTCCGTAGCGGAATAGTGCCTGAGCTTGTGAAGCGTGCTGTCGATGCCGAGCCGGCGAGCCATGCGTTCGAACCGATGGGTCGTAGTGCTCGGGTCTAGGAATGTGCCGTGATCCGGCGCGAGGGAGAAGACATAGCCCGTGTCGTCCATCCTGACGCCGAGCTCCTCAGCTTGGGCCTCGGCCAGGGCTCGATGTTCGCGGAGAACTCCCGTGGTCTCCTCGTCGAGCACGATTCTTCGGTGCTGGTGGGTCTTATGTCCTTCTCGACCCACTCGCCGTTCTCGCCTTTCCCGATCGCCCGCTCGATGACGACCACGCTGTTGTCGAGCTCGAGGTGGTACCAGTGGAGCGCGCAGAGCTCCCCACGACGTGCACCTGTAGTCATGGCGGTCCAGACGAACACACCCCAGTCCGGCCCTCGTTCCCACGCCTCGTTCACGAGCTGCGCGGCCTCCTGGGCCGTTGGTGGTCCCGGCTTCGCTGTCGGCATGGCCTGCTTCCTGGCGACGTCTGCAGGGTTGACGCCGATCCAGCCCCACCGCACAGCAGCATCGAAGGCATCGCTCAGAATCCAGTGGACCGAGCGAATCCCTGACGCCTTGTAGGGCTTGCACTGATGTGGCTTGCACATACGCTCGCACCTGCGGCACGCAGGATCGAACGGCTCGCACGGTCCGAACGGACCGTGCTCGTCACAGACGTGCGGGTGCGTAGTGCGGTGCTGAATATAGTCCCGCCCGTTGCAGTGGTCACGGCAGCGCCGGAGGTCAGCGTAAAGCGACTCAAGCGTGTCAGCCTGGATCCGCGCGATCGGGGTCGATCCGAGAATCGGGCGGAGGTGCTTGCTCGCCTTGCTGGCGTAGTCCCGTCGGGTTCCGGGGGCGACATCGAGTCCGACTTCGAAGTAGCGGTCGAGCAGCTGGTTGAGAGTGGCGGAGGTCCGTGGCGCTCGTCTCTCGTCAACCTGGTTCTGAAGCCTGGTGAGGGCCTTCTCAGCCTTGCGCTTGGCGTCGGGTCCGGCGGCGATGGTCTCCCTGAGGTACACGGGCTTCCTGGTGACCGGGTCGACGCCGGCGTAGACCCGGACCCTGTATGCGCCGCCGCGCTCCTCGATGTTGCCTCGATGTTTGCGGGCCCTCTTCTCTGCCACGCTGGGATCGTACGAGAGCGTTCATGCCCACCGCCATGCCCATGCCCAGAGCAGAGGTGCGTGTCGTCGGACGATGAGGACGGTCAGCGCACGAAAAAGCCCAGGTCAGAAGGGGTTTCTGCCTGGGCTTCGTCTGCGCGCTCGGAGGGATTCGAACCCCCAACCTTCTGATCCGTAGGAGCCTGCGTCATCGGCTGGCAGACCTGCTGCCCGCTGGGCCGCCGTGCCACAGGGAGCCCAAGTGATCAGATCGTGCGAGGCCGTTGGGGTACGACTGGGGTATGGAAGATCAAGCCGCTTCAGCCCCTCCCGGCTACCCTGAATGGCCCAGACTTCGCGTGTCCGCCTGCCAACCCGACGATCCTCGGGTGTACGTTCGTGAGTCTGGGGACTTATCACTCGGTATGCAATCGGGGGTCATCGATGGCGGATTCTCCTACGGCCTATCCAAAGGTTCCGGCAAAGGCGTGGCGTGCTCTTCAGGAACGAGCAAGCTCAGCGCCGTCAGTGAAGTTCTCACCTCAGTACGTCGCATCGCTCCTCGATCTGGGGAGTCCTGACAGCGCCCGAGCTAACGTCGTAAACCCAATGCGACGTCTCGGGCTTATCGATGACGACGGCGGGTTGACAGATCGAGGTCGCAAATGGCGAGTGAAGGAGTCGTACGGCGCTGCCTGTCAGGAGATCTTGGATGAGGTCTATCCGGATGACCTAGCGAGCCTGACGGACAATGCAGGCGCCATCGATGTCACGAAGATACAGTCATGGTTTGAGCACAGCGGGCTAGGGACGTCCAATGCTCGCCAGATGGCAGCGACCTACGCGATGATCGCGAAGAAGCAGCTACCAGAAGCCGGTTCGGCTGAGGCGAATAGTCAATCAGGCCAGCGTGCGAGGTCAGAGCCGCGCAAGGCCAAGAAGGCTACGGTCCAGCCGCCGAAGCCGACCGAGACGACCGTTCACGAGCATGGCAGCAACCCCGGCGAGGGTGTTGGCGGCGGTGATGGGCATCATCTGCCGAAGGTTCACCTCGATATTCAGATCCACATACCTGCCGACGCAACCCCAGAGCAGATCGATCAGATCTTCGCCAGCATGGGCAAACATCTGTACGGTCGATGATGCATAGTGACGACCTTCACCTGAGTATCCGCCTGGCGCGTCGGATAGCCGGAGATGTTGCAGAGTTCCGTCACGCACGTAACGGCGAGCAGGTCGAATCTCCAGACCAGGCCACCCTCGAGCCTGCGGAACCTCTGCTGGCCGAATACGACAGGCGAGTGATCGACTCGGATCTCCGGGCGGCGACTCGGACGCGCTTCATTTCGACGCACTATGCCGACGCTGTGGAGGCTAGTGTCAAGGTACTGAACGAGTGCGTACGCAGCCGGACGGGTCTCACTCTCGATGGCGACGGTCTGATGACCCAAGCATTCTCTGTCAGCAATCCACTCCTACGACTGAACCGCTTGCGATCCGACAGTGACAAGAGCGAACAACGCGGACACATGATGATGTGCCAAGGAGTAGTTGCAGCTTGGCGCAATCCTCGGGCGCACAGCAGTCAATTCGAAGACTCTCCGCTCAACACGATCATGATGCTTGAGCACGTTCAGCACTTGATCAGCGTTACCAAGTCCGCGACCCGAACTCGTCAGCGTCGGACTGCTCCGTGACCAGATCGCGTCGCCAGTCCTGCCACGTCCCCCTGATAGCTGCCAAACCAGGGCAGCGCGGCGCGGGTCAAGAGTCGGCTTGCCGATCCCGCAGGGACGCGAAGCGCTCTTGAGGCGTGTCGTGGTGACCGGACAATCGGGCGGCCAGGGGGACGGGGCCAAACCGCCGGCCTTCACCGTCAGGAAGCTCGGACTCGGATGGTCGGAGGGAGCGCTTCAGGAGTGGCCAGACGCAGAAGGTGCGCGCGGTGGAGGGCGTCGGCCGGAGGTCGTAAGCCCGGGCCGCGCTGCGCGCCGCTTGCGGCGCGCCTTGATTCTTAAGAGGTCAATCCGGCAGACGCCGAGGTCGCTCCTCCGTCGGTTGATGCGTGACGTTCGTCCGCCAGGTGATCTGCGACGATGGAGAGCGCGGATCGGGCACGAGCGGACGTGGCTTGACTTGCCAGCTCGCATCTCTGCTGGGGCCATGCTCGTGTCGTGTCGCTAGACTCCGACGAACTGCGAAGGAGGAGACTGGGCGTCATGGTGGACCTGTGGACGGGCAACGGTGTGCTGCCAAATCAGCACATAGAGAAGGCGATCTCGGAGGGAGTCATCATCGCCTCCGGCGATGATATCCCGGCCGCCAATGTCCAGCCAGCGAGCCTCGACCTGCGCCTGGGAGATGTGGCGCACCGAATGCAGTGCAGTTTCCTTCCCGGACCGCACACCGTGGAGGAGCGCATTCGGGAGTTGGGCAAGTACGAGATAGATCTCACGGGTGAAGACGGGGCGGTGCTTGAGGTAGGCCTCCCGTACGTCATCCCGCTAATGGAGCGACTCCATCTGCCGCAAGGAATGCGGGCACGAGCGAATCCGAAGAGTTCGACAGGGCGAGCTGATGTGTTCACTCGCGTGATCACAGATCGCGGCCCGCGCTTCGATGACATCCAGCCGGGTTATACCGGCCGTCTCTATCTCGAAGTGGTTCCTCTCTCATTTTCGGTCCGAGTTCGCCGCGGACTCACCCTGAACCAACTGCGCCTGTCTGTCGGAGACGCGGCGCTATCCGACGCGGACATCCGGCGGGAACACGCTGACAGTCCGTTGTTGTCAGTCGCGGGCAAACCTGTGTCCCCGAAGAAGCTCCATCTGTCCTCAGGTCTCTTCCTGGGCCTGAATCTGCGTGGTCCCAAAGGAAAGGGTGTCGGATGGCAGGCGCGGAGCAGTGCTCCGTTGCTCGATCTGAACAGAGCCGGAGGGTCCGATCCGCACCTGTTCTGGGACAAGGTGACTCGAGAGGCAGGCGACCGCATTGTTCTGCAGCCGAAGAGCTTCTACCTGCTGATGTCGCACGAGGCGGTCACGATTCCACCTCACTTGGCCTCAGAGATGGCCGCTTATGATCCCACGAGCGGCGAGCTCCGGACTCACTACGCAGGGTTCTTCGACCCCGGATTCGGATACAACCCCGAACAGCGAGGCGCAGGTTCGACTGCTGCGTTGGAGGTTCGCGCCCACGACGTCGCCTTCATGATTGAACATGGTCAACCTGTCTGCAAGCTGACCTTCGAGCGCATGGTAGAACAGCCGACCATGCTGTACGGCGAACGAGGTTTGGGATCGAACTACCAGGGGCAGACCGAGACACTTGGCAAGCACTTCAAGATGGACAAGGGCGAGACCTTGTCGGCTCCCGCCGTAACGGACCACGGGATGGACCTGGCGTCCGTGCAACTTGACTTCACCGGCGAGGAGTGAGTTCCGTGCCGCAGCTTCCCGACCCAGACGCTTGCCGAGGACCAGAGGATCTGGGCAACCTTGAGCACGATGAGGCAAACGACATCTGGTACGAATGCAGTTACGACCGGCGTCGAGATATCTACACCTGGGCGATCATTCCACCCGCTGGGGATTGAGTCCGGGTGGCTGGCGACGGCGAAATCGAGGACGTGGCCGCAGTGAAGGTTGAATAGCGGCTAGTTCGGACGTCGCGAGCAGTCAAAGAGGACCCGTCGGGGGGCGCGCTTCGCGGAATGGAGTAGGCGACGCCGGCGCAAGGCACTCTACTCGGCACCGTTGGCCGCCATCCCAAGTGCTCGCCCAGACTTGTCGCGTGTCGTACCTGAACCGGCAAAGATGTGTGGCATGTCCGTTGGCGAATCACACTAGACGCGTGTCTGCCGGACAGGCCGAAGACTCTGCGCAAGGATACGTCCCATGGGGTGGATGGAGTTCACGGTTGCGCTTGTCGATCACCTTGCATGGCCAGTCGTAGTCACTGGCGCCCTCATCGGGTTTCGGCGGTCACTTCGGGCCTTGATCGGCAGACTTGACTCATGGGAGGGCTTAGGTCAGAAGGTTCAATTTGGACGCAAGCTGGTTGAGACGGGGAAGCAGGCAGAACTCGCAACCTCTGACGTTGATGAGAAGTTGGTCGAAGCAGACCAAGAAGTTCCGCTAGAGGTAGCCGACAGGTTCTCGATTCTCGCTAGAGACGCGACAGACAATCCCTCGTATTCCATCACCGCCGCTTGGGACGAACTGCAAGGCGCTTTGCGAGACCTGATTGGCGCCGCCACAGCGAACCTAAACCAGCGGGGTCTTTCCATCCGGCTAGGCAACGAAGTTTCTGCGATCCGAACATTGCGCAACCGAGACTACGTGAATGAAAACTTTGTCTCGGCGGTCGACGGTCTGAGACAGTTGCGCAACAAGGTCGCGCATGGTCAGCACAAGCCGACGCCGGATGAGGCCGTGTCGTATGTTCTCAGTGCGCGCGAGCTGACCCGGGCGTCAGAGGCGCTTGCGAACATGATTGTTCAGCGGACGAACGGTGAGATGCCACCCCTCGGATAGGCGCGAAGTCAGGCGGCGCCGCGGGGGCAGGAAGCTCCTCGGCGGGTGGATCAGGAGTTGACCGATCCAGTGCCTGCGCAGGTGGGGCAGGGTTCGTGTTCAGGCTCGGTGACTACCTTGCCGTTCTTGATGCGGGTTTTCTGTACGACGGTCCACCCCTTGCCGTTGCAGGTGGGGCAGAGTTGTCGCGATGGCTGGGTGGGTTTGGGCATCGCTTGTCCGTTCATCAAGGTCTGGACACGGCCGCGCCCTTGCCCAGAGGTGTGTGGAGAGATCCAGGGCAAGGGCGCGGGGTGGTCGGCGTGACCGGCGCGGATGCAGGGATCAGCACGCCGGCCCCGCCGGTTCAAGGGGAGGTGATGGGGATGACCCGGCCGCCGATGAGGTGTTCGAGGCGGTTCTTGACCTCGACGGGGCTGCCGAGGCCGGCGAAGTGGAGGAGGCTCGGGACCAGAACCGTCGTGATGTCTAGGGCCGTGACTTGTTGCACCATGCCGTTGAAGGCATCGGGGGTACTGGCCTGGTCTTCGACGTGGATATAGGCGAGGGCGTATCCCCAGTCGCTGGCGAACCGGGCAACGTCCATCCGGACGCGCTCTAGTTCCGAGCCGGTGATCAAGAGACTTGCGTTGACGTACGCGACGGCCGCGGGCTTGTCGGTCATTGGCCGGCTGCCTCCTCGTTCGTGACCTGGAGGCTGGCGAACCGACGACGCATGACGTCCTCGAAGCGGGCCGCGTACGCCGGATCCGAGACGTGGTCAATGATCAGGTGCGCGCCGAACCACACGCAGACCCGGTGTAGCGGCTGCTCGGTGACCGGCGCGCTCACAGGACTCGGCTCCGCACTGGCAGGACGAGGAGGGTTTCGTCCAGGACGGCACCGGTAAGGAGGATCACGAACGCCGTAAGCATGGTCTGCACCCGTTGTTTTTGAGGGCGAAGCAAGAGCTTCGGTAGCGGTTTCAGTGCGCTACGTGATCAAGAGTGGCGATGCGTAAACGGGGCAACTTTCACAGCTTGTGAAAGTCTGCGCGGCCTGTCAGAGGCCGATCCAGGCGGCGTAGCGGGTAAGTGATTCGGACGGGTGCCGTGAGGTGTGGAGGAGGTCTTGCACGACGCCTCGTACCAGTGGGTGCCGGCGGGCCTGGCCTGGTGCGACCTGGCGGGCGATGTGCAGATGGCGGAGGGCCTGCTCTGGGACGTTAAGTCGCTGGTAGGCGCGAGCCAGGTCGAAGTGGTGGTGCCCAACCCGGGTCGGGAGCCAGCCGCGGGGGAACTGGATGAACTCGCCGAGGTGGATGGCGTGGGAGTAGTCGCCAAGCTCGATCATCGTGATGACGCGATGAGCTGCGACGTTGGTGGGGCCGAAGCCGAACCAGAAGGTTTCGAGGTCTTCGCCGGTCAGGTCGGCGTAGCGCTCAGCCTCGTTGAGATAGTCGCGCACGGCGGATGCGTCGCCGGTCCGCGCCGACAGAACGGCCGCGCCGAGGTTCAACTGACCGGATGCGATCAACGCCCCGGGAGTCTTCGGATCTGTCCCCTCGAGGTGGGCTCGGCCGGCGTTGTTCAGGTGCCAGCATGTCTCGTAGTCGTGGCAGCGCAGGTACGCCGTGATCCGCAGGTACTCGCGGGCCGCGCGAAGTGCCGGTGCCCGATCGCCTGCCTGTCGAGCTGCCCAGTCCATGCGGTTCAGCGCGATCAGCGACAGGTCGGGATAGCCGGCCGCGATACCGACCGTGTGCGCGCAGCGGTACGCCTCCGCCAGCAATCCCCAGGCGTCGGCTCGGTCGGTTCCGGTCCAGGTGTTTGCCGCCGCGTGCAGTTCGGCATATAGACCCGGCAGGACCGGAGTCATTGACTCGTACCGGGCCGCCTGACCAACGACGTTCGCGACCCGGACCGCCTCGCGAAGGACGGGCAACGGACGAGGTGTGATGGTCTCGTCTGGGTCCAGGTCGTACAGGTCGAGCTGGGTGCGTACCCGGCCGAGCATCTTGCCCAACCGTTGGTCCTGCGTCGTCTCGGGTGCTGAATTCCCAAGCAGGACAGAGATTTCGACGCCCAGCGCTCGTGCGCACGCCGCCACGAATCCCTCACTGGCGGGACGGCTTCCGCTCTCGACCTTCGTCAAGAGGCTGTACGAGACATTCGCCAGCGTCGCTAGGCCGTGTTGGGTCAACTGCCGGTGCTTACGCAGCAACGCGATCCGCGCCCCAACTTCCACCCTGCCGCCCATCGTCTCGTCTCTCGCAGGTTACCGAGCCAACGTGCCTGCCCTATTCATCAGATTCTTCGTCCAGCAGCGCTCGGAGGCGTCGCTGCGCTGTATCACTACAAGATTCCTGGCCCGACGAGCAGAATAGTCCATAATCCAGTACGCCCTTGCTGATCCAGTCGTTGATCCTACCCTCTGTAGTAGCGAGGCTTGGCACGAATACCTTTGGAGCTTCATTGAAGCTGTCCAAATAGGCAAGGAGCATGTTCTGCCCCTCCTCGGTGGCGCTACTTAGCATCATGGTTGCCCCGCCATGAGCGTCCATGATCGCGAACATCCGCGATAGGGCCTCCGATGCATCGAGATCGGAGAAATCGCGCGGTCGATTCTCCTTCGCCACTCTTTTCCAATGGTTTGCCTTGATCGGCGGGCCTAATCTCGCATCGGTTCTAGCGCAGAGGATAAGGGCGTCCCGAACCTGGCCGTAGTCGTTGGGCGTCGATGACATCATGTTCAGCGTGTAACCCTCGCGAGTGACGCGATAGATCCAGCGGAGAACGGCAGAGACGTTTTCGTAATGGCTGGAGTGCTGCTTCAATAGGTCGACGCCTGCCGTCATGGTCGCGTCGATCTGGTTCTTCATCCGAGGGAATTTGTCATCCCAATCCTTCGGATGGCCCCATCCCACAGCGTCCAATTGGATGTGGCAGTAGTAATGCCAAATTAGGTCTGTTGAGGCAAGGACGAGATCGTACCCTCGCTGCAAGGATTCATTTCTTCGGTCGTCGACCTTGGCTGCGAGCTCCATTCGCTTGGTTCTCAAGGCCACCACAGCGGCAATGATTGCGACGGTGAGCGTTGCGGTGACGCTGATGATGGCGAGGAGCATGGAGAATATTGTGGCGCACCCCGCTGACCGACGCTCCAAGAAGCGCGTCGCTCAGGGCGCTCTGAGACCCTCGGTAGCCCGCTGAAAGAGCGCACCTGACGGGTAGTCCGCGAGATCTAAGGTGCGGACGTGTTTGAAGTCGTTGCGTAGGTAGTAGTCGTGGAGGCCGGTATTGTCGGTCCACACGTCGATGCGGAGCCAGTGCTGGCCGAGGCGGTGGGCTCGGTGGCAGGCCCAGTCCATGATTTCGGTGCCTAGGCCGGCGTGCTTGCGACGGACGATGAGGCGGTGCATGTACATCGCCGGGTCGGCCTGCTCCTCCGGAGTCCAGAGGCGCGGGTCGGAGAAGGTGTCGAGGGCGACGGTGGCCATGGTGGCTTCGTTCTCGTCGCGGATCATCCAGGTTTCGCCGGCCTCGATGCTGGCGAGGATGCGGCGGTTCTGCTCCTCGGGGGTGGGCCATGCGACGGCCCATTGGTTGATGCCGCGCTCGGCGAGCCACTCGCTGGCCTCGGTGCGAAGGGCGAGGATGACGCCCAGGTCGTCGGCGTCGGCGCGCTCGATGATCATGCTTCGGCGCCCTCTTGGGCGAGGTAGGCGCGCACGTCACCGAGTTCGTAGATGACCCGGTTCCGATCGCTCGCGAACGTCGTCAGCGTTAGGCGAAGTGGCCGCTTGTCGCTGTACGTCGTACGGGCGTAGACGATCACCGGCGTACCGGAGCCGAGCTGGAGCTTGCGGGCCTCGTCCGGGGTGGGCATGCGGGCAGTGATCTCGTCGCGGTAGCCGATCTCCTCGTGCCCAACCCTGGCCATGGCTCGGATCGCGCCGCCGGGGATGTCGTTCGGCACGACTAGGCCGGCCAGTTGGGCAATGTCCATCGGGTAGTAGCTGACCTGGATGCTTAGCGGCTGGTTGTCGGCGTACCGGACGAAGCCGCGGGAGACCAGCGCGTCGCCTTGATCCACTTGGAGGCGGTGGGAGAAGTCGGGGCCGGCTACTTCGAGGCTCATGGCGAAGTCGCGGTACTCGGCGTGGCGTCCCTGCTCGGCCATCTCGGATTGGAAGGCGTCGGCCTGATCGGAGGCGCGGCGGTCGCGGGTCTCGGCCCATGTGGCGTGGTAGTCGGCCATGATCCGCTCGCGCACGATCGTGCCACGGCCTGGGGTGCTGGTGATCATGCCTTCGTTCTGGAGCATGCCGAGCGCGAGGCGGACGGTGTTCCGGGATACGTCGTGCGAGGCCATGAGGTCTTGCTCGGTCGGCAGGCGTTCGCCGGCCTTGATCTTGCCGGTGCGGATCTGCTCGCGCAGCTCGGCTGCGATGCGCTGGTAGAGCGGTGCTGACTGTGCCATTCGAGGGAACCTCCTGGTTCGTACCAACCAATGGTCCCATTTTCCTTGACTTCGCGCCAACCCCGGGGTAAAGATTGGTCTCGTACCAAACGTTGGTACGAATCCAATGAAGGGATCTGAGCCATCATGGGTATGCCGAGAAGGATCATGGTCGAGTTCGGCGACACGTTCCCGCACGGTCTGTTCGCGGTGTCGGAGGTGACCGCGGCTCGGGACTTCGAGAAGTCCACGAAGACGACCGCCGTCCAGACGATCGATGAGGAGTCCGGCCTGCCGGTCTGGACGCTCGACGTGATGGATGGTGACCCGGAAGCGCGCAAGGCGGACCGGACTTTCACGGTCCGGATCATCACCAAGGTTCAGCCGGTGCTTCCGCCGGCGCTTCCGGGTCTGCCGTTCACGGCGATCGAGTTGCAGGGCATGACCGCTTCGCCGTGGGTCGATACACGGGGTTGCTCGGCTCCGGACGAGGGTCGCTCGCACCGCTGCCGGGCTCGTCAGGGCTGGAGCTTCCGTTGCATGGGACTCCGGGCGCCGAAGAACATGCCGGGTTCGGGCGCGACTGAGCAGAAGGCGGCCTGAGCATGAGCGTCGCGGAGAGCGTTGACCCCGGTCAGTACCTGGCCTATCAGAACGGTCGCGCGGCATTCCTGCTGAGCGAGTTGCTGACGGGTGAGCCGAGCAAGTTCGTTCGCTTCGAGGCGCGCACCTGGCTCAACCAGCATCAGGCGTGGTTGTCCGACGTCGACGAGGAGGGCGACGACTGGGAGGACCGTGAGTACGACGATCCCGACGAGGACGAGGACGGTCCCTCGGGGCAGCCGGGCAGCCGCGTCCTCTACTCGGAGGGGTGGTTGTGATGACGCCGTGGCGTCCGGGCGCGGACGGCGAACTCTGCACCTGTGGCCGACAGGCGCGAGAGGTCTTCGTCCGCGCGGACGGCGATGAGATCGGCTATTGCGGCATCCCGGACGGTGGCGCGAAGTCCGGTCCCTGTCCGTTCTGCGGCAAGCGTCGGCACACGCCGGGTCCGTGCCCGAAGTACATCCTCCGCCTCCCGGCCGAGCCGGACATGTGCGATGTCACACGATCGAACGGCGGCTGATCGGCATGGCGAAGATCAAGGGCAAGGAGGTCGGGACGGGACCGGTGAACTTCCGGTCCCCCACGGTCGCCATCCGGCTCAAGTGGGTCGTGCTCTGGTACTGCATGCGGGCGGTGATCCGCGTGGCGGGCTGGCTGATCCGGCACCCGCTGTTCGTCATCGTGCCGTTGCTTGGGCTCAAGGCGCACCAACTCTGGACCGGCGGCGAAGCCTGGTTGGTCATTGCGACTGCGGCTGTACCGGCGACCGGACTGGCAGGTTGGCGCTGGAGGTGGCCCGACTCGTTCGCGCAGCGGGTCGTCTGGCGGATTCGTGGCTCACGGCGACGGTTCTTGGAGTACCGGACCCGCTGGGACACGACGATGCGGGCGCTCAACCTGACGGTTCGGCTGGACGATCGGACCTACGTGCCGCGGATTATCAAGGTCCGCTCGTCGGGCACGGTCGATCAGGTGACGGTTCGGCTGCTGCCGGGTCAGATCCTCACCGACTACGCCGAGCACTCCGAGCGGTTGGCTCGTACCTTCGGCGCTGAGGACTGCCGCGTGCGCTCGGCAGCCTCGATGATCCCGGCGTGGTGGCCAGGCGGTGTCGAGGGATGGATGGCGCGCCTGTTCGGCTGGGCGCTGCCCCGGCGCAGTGACCGACTGGTGCTGTGGTTCCTGACGAACGACCCGCTGCGCGAGGTTGTCGCCCCGATCCCTGCTGCTGATCCGCCGAACCTCCACGCGCTCGACGTGGCGCGCCGTGAAGACGGCCTGATGTTCCGGCTCCGGCTGCTCTACACGCATCTGCTGGTGGCTGGCGCGACCGGCGCCGGTAAGGGCTCGGTTCTCTGGTCGATCATCGCGGCACTTGGTCCGGGCATCCGGTCCGGCCTGGTCCAACTGTGGGTCCTCGACCCGAAGGGCGGCATGGAGCTGGCGCTTGGTCGGCGGTTGTTCCACCGGTTCTGCTACGGATCTGATCCGGCGATGGACGGCGCTAGCGATGCCGAGTACGAAGAGGCATTCGCCACCCTGCTTGAAGATCTGGTGGCAATCATGCGTCGGCGGCAAGGCAAGCTTCGCGGCTTCTCCCGATTGCTCAGGCCGAGCCTCGATGAGCCGTTCATCGTCCTGATCGCGGACGAGCTGGCCTCTCTGACGGCATACATCACTGACCCGGCGATGAAGAAGCGGATCGCAAAGGCGTTCTCGCTGCTGTTGTCGCAAGGTCGCGCCGTTGGCATCACGGTCGTGGGCGCGCTGCAAGACCCACGCAAGGAAGTACTCCCGTTCCGCGACCTGTTCCCGACCCGGCTGGCCCTGCGGCTGGCCGAGGCCGAGCAAGTCCGACTCGTCCTCGCCGATGGGGCCCGAGAGCGGGGCGCGCGCTGCGACAAGATCCCCGAGACCCTGCCAGGCGTTGGGTACGTCGCCGTCGACGGAGAGACCGAGCCCATTCGAGTCAGGTTCTCCCACATCACCGACGAGGACATTGCTGACCTCGTGGACACATACGCGCCGGATCTCGTGGGCGCTCGCGAGCACATCCCAACCCCGGAAGGAGTAGCAGCATGACCGCGCGCCGGCAGGTACCTATTCAACTCGTCCTCCCGCTCGTGCCGGGTCTGTCCAAGAAGTCTCGGGCCTCGCTCGTGCAGCGGATCGACGTTCGTTGGCAGGACAAGGCGTACTGCGCCGGCTACCTCGACACCGACGACTTCTATCCCGAAGACGAGTCGTCGCGTGGCATCCGTCGTACGACGAACCCGAAGGATCTCTGCTCGTTCTGCCCGGTCGTCCGGTCCTGCCTCGCCGCCGCGATCGTCGCCGATGAGCACGGTGTCTGGGGCCGTACGACGGAAGACGAGCGCGACGCCATCCGTGAAGAACTTGCCTTCGGCACCGATGTGGACCGAGCACTGAGCGTTGTCCTCGACGGTCCCGCTGCACTCTGGAGGACAGCGGCATGACCAACACC
Source organism: Kribbella sp. NPDC026596 (assembly GCF_040638415.1). Lineage (NCBI taxonomy): Bacteria > Bacillati > Actinomycetota > Actinomycetes > Propionibacteriales > Kribbellaceae > Kribbella > Kribbella sp. NPDC026596. Next base: position 24,627 of record NZ_JBEZYF010000012.1, read on the forward strand.
GCACAGACCACCCTGGACCGGTTCCCGCTTGACGTTGTGCGGGACCTGGCCGTGACCAACGGCGTCTGCGTGCGTCCGGTCCTCAATCGGGTGTTCGACACACAGACCGGCACCGACCGAGTGGTCGGGGTGTCGTGCGGTTCCACCCTGGTCAGCAAGTGCCCGCCCTGCGCCGAGGCGAACCGTCGCCTCCGCATGCAGCAGTGCCGCGAGGGCTGGCACCGCGACACCGAACCCGAAGCGCCGGCCGACGACGCACCCGCGGACGATGAGCCCTCGGCCGACGATTCCGACACCTCCCGCCGAGTCCGCTCGACCCGACGACGCCAAGACGCGGCCGACCTCCCGAAGGTCGACATGGACAAGAGGACGGTTGGCACGACCTTCACCGCTCCGAACGGCAAGACCTACCGACCGTCGATGTTCATCACGCTCACGCTCGGCTCGTACGGCGCGACCCACCGACTCCCGCACCGCGTACCGGGCAAGGGGCTCGTGCCGTGCGAGTGCGGCGTGGTCCACGGCCAGAACTCACCGCTACTCTCGACTCCGGTCGACCCCGACACCTACAACTACCGCCGGGCAGCACTCGACGCGCTGCACTTCCCGAAGCTCATCGATCGGTTCATGCAGAACCTGCGCCGGTGCGCCGGCTACAAGGCGCAGTACTTCGCCGTGGTCGAAGCCCAGAAGCGCCTAGCGCCGCACCTTCACGCCGCCGTGCGAGGCACCGTTGCTCGCGACACTGTCCGCGAGGTTGCCAAGGCGACTTACCACCAAATGTGGTGGCCCAGCCATCGGCGACCCGTCTACGGCTGCGCCTCGAACCCGGAGTTGCCGGCGTGGGACGAGCTGGCCGGCGCTTTCGTGGACCCGTCGACCGGCGCTCTGCTTCCGGCCTGGGAACAGGCCCTGGACGACCTCGACGCCGACCCGGCTGCCCAACCTGCCCATGTCGTTCGGTTCGGCACGCAGATCGACTACCAAGGCATCGTCGCCGACACGGATGCCAAGGTGGGCAAGGCGATCGGCTACCTGACGAAGTACCTCGGTAAGGCGATCGGCGAGACGTACGGCGACGACCTAGGCGAAATCCACCCGGCCCAGCGCGCCCACATTGGCCGACTTCACGCGCACGTACGCGTCCTGCCGTGCTCACCGGAGTGCGCCAACTGGCTGCGGTACGGCGTGACCCCGAAGGGCGCGGGCGGCGACACGATCCCGGGGGAGTGCGACTCGAAGGCGCATGATCGCGCACACCTCGGCCTCGGTGGTCGACGCGTCCTCGTCTCTCGTCAGTGGACCGGCAAGACCCTCACCGAACATCGCGCGGACCGCTCCGAGGTTGTCCGCCAGACCCTCGCGGCTGCCGGCGTCGAGATGGATGACCAGAACGAACTCGCGACTCACACCGACGACCCCGAGGCGCCTCGCTTCATCTGGAAGCCGATCCGGCCCGGCGAAGAGGGGCCGCGTCGCATCCCGACCCACAAGGAAGTACTCGCGGACGCCATCGCCACACGCATCCGCTGGCGCACGCAATACGAGCAAGCCAAACAACGCGCCAAACCACCAGACGACAGCAATTCGGCAACTGACAACGCATCCGCCGCGAGCGCGGCCTAGCCAACTGGGGAGCAAGCCATGCAAGACGATTCGCGACTGCTCAAGGTCGAGGAAGCGGCCGAGCACCTGAACGTCTCCCGGTGGACTGTCTACCGGTTGATCAAGGAACGCGACCTGACCAGCGTCAAGGTCCGCAACGGTCGACGGGTCCCGATGGAGTCGATCCGCGCGTACATCGCCGGCCTGATCGAGGACGCCGCCTGATGACGACTGTTGCATTCATGGAGCCCGAGGAGCCGAAGAAGCCGCGGAAGGCTCAGCCGGCGAGCAAGCCCAAGGCAGCCAAGCCGTCGACGGGCAAGCGGAACGTCAACGGTGAGGGGAACATCCGACAGCGCTCCAACGGCCTGTACGAAGGTCGCGCCTACGTGATCACGACGGACGGCCGTGAGGTGCGCAAGAGCGTCTACGGCAAGACGTGGGAGGAGGTCCACCAGAAGCTGACCAAGATGCAGGCCGACACGATGTCGGGTAAGCGCGTGGCCTCCAGCACGCAGACCGTGGCCGAGTACCTCGACTACTGGTTGGAGGAGCACGCACGGCACCGGGTCCGCGACACGACCTTTGCTAGCTACAAGTGGCTCATCACGAAGTACCTCGTCCCGCTGTTCGGCAAGAAGAAGCTCACCGCGCTCCGTCCGAACGACGTACGGCGTGGCCTGTTCCAGCTCCAGCAGGTGTGCCAGTGCTGCGCCCAGGGCAAGGACAAGGCGCGTGAGGAGCGGGCAGTGGCCGAGCGGAAGAAGAGGGAAGGCCGGCCGCCTCGTAAGAACGCCAAGGCGATCGTAGGTGCTCGGTGCTGCGCTCTCGACCCGCAGGCGTGCTGCCGGTCGACCGTGGCCGACGGCACCGTTCGGTACCTGCACCGACTGCTCCGAGCTGCTCTCCAAGATGCCGTATCCGAGGACGAGATCCTGACGGAGAACATCGCCAAGAAGCTTCGGCTCAACCACAAGTACCGGCCGAAGTTCAAGGCGTGGAGTCGTGCGGAGGCAACCACCTTTCTGGATGCCATCCGGGAAGACCGGCTCTATGCCCTGTACGCGGTGGCTCTGTCGCTCGGCCTTCGCCGCGGTGAGGCGCTCGGACTGCGCTGGGCAGACGTGGACTTGGACAACAGCCTGATCCGGGTCAACCAGGCGCTCCACCGCGTCGACGGTGCGCTCAAGCTTGGGGAGGTCAAGACGGACGGGAGCACACGACTGATCGCAGTACCCAAGCCGCTTGTATCTGCTCTCCGAGTTCACCGGGCCGCACAGGCGCAGGAGAAGAAGAATGCGGGGAAGTCATGGCAGGACGGCGGCTATGTGTTCTCGACCATGATCGGAACTCCGATCGAGCCACGGAACATGAACCGGCACTTTGACCGGCTGTGCGAGAAGGCCGGCGTACGGCGTATCCGGTTCCACGACCTCCGGCACTCGTGCGCCTCGCTGCTCTACAGCCAAGGCGTACCCCTGGAGGTCATCCAGGACGTGCTTGGGCACAGCTCGCCGACCGTCACCAAGGTGATCTATGTCGACGTGGCCGAGGACGTGACGCGGGACGCAGTCGACAGACTCGACTTCCTGTTTGGGGAGCAGAGCGAAGAGTGACGTTGGGGTACGGGTGGGGGTACGGAAGGGTGGCCGAGCAGTCGGGCCGCCCTTCTGGCATGTCCCAGAAAACACGAAAGCCCAGGTCAGATGGGGTCTGCCTGGGCTTGTCGATTTGCGCGCTCGGAGGGATTCGAACCCCCAACCTTCTGATCCGTAGTCAGATGCTCTATCCGTTGAGCTACGAGCGCTGGACAACGTCGAGTAACGATACATGGGGGAGGTGGGTGGAAGCCAATCGGCTCTGGGGGTGCGACTCGCCGGGGGTGGTGGGGGCTCAATCGGAGGGGGTGGTGGAGGGTACGTCGGGCCCTAGCATCCGGGGATGGGTATCGAGGACTTGCTGGGCGGGCGCGATCTGGGGGACGTCAAGAAGGCTGTCGGGTTCGTGATGGAGAACTCGGACGACTTCCAGAAGGTCCTGGACTTGGTACGGGAGCTGCCGGACGGTGCGGTCGGATTCATTGGGAAGCTGCCTGAGCTGCTGTAGACGATCGGGTCGGGGCTGGCTGAGGCCGGGGAGCAGGCGGCGAAGGCGGCGGGTGCGCTGGTCGGGGATGACGGCGAGGGCGGTGCGCGGAAGGCGCTGACCGGGAGCGCGAACACGATGAGCGCGGCCAAGGACAAGCTGGAAGATGCCGCGGGCATGCTTTCGGGGCTGGCCGGGGAGCTGGACAAGATCCCGGGCATCGGGGACGCGGCGGCGAAGAAGCTGAACGACGGCAGCGGGCAGATCGGCGGGGTCGCCGACGAGGTCGAGAGCCTGGCTGGCAATCTGCAGGACCTGTCCGGCATCCTCGCGACGGTCGGCGACGCGCTCCAGGGCCTCGGTACGAAGCTCTCCGAGTCCGGCGGCTCGGTGAAGACCCTGCTCGACTAAGCGCAGTACGGCGGTCGGTTCGGCGGAGACGATCGTGGACAGAGCTGTGGCTGCCCCGAGCTGAGTGGGTTGGATCAACGACCCGCCTGCGGTTTGGGAGTCGCAGGCGCGGTGGCGTCCCGTGGGGTGGGCCGCCTTCGGTCGGAAACCCCGGGCGAGGCTGGCTTGCTGGTCCAGCTGGCCGCGGCGCCACGGGGTGGTCGGAGTTGGCGACGAAGGAGCCACGCGCACACCTGAGGGTGGGTGGGAGCGACCCGGCGTAGCACGCGACGACAGGAGCGCGTGGAGCGGGCGTGTGGGGTTGATCACGGTCGGTTGGAGCCCGTGACGAGGCTGGGTTGGCGGTTCACGTGTGGGCGGGACCGCGGGGTGGTCGCGCGCGCGGCAGCGCGCACAACCATGGGTGGGTGGGAGCGACCCGGCGTAGCACGCGACGGAGGAGCGCGCGGAGCGGGCGCGTGGGCGAACACGGTCGGGGTGGAACCGGGTGGGCTTGGCGTGCGTCGAAGGCGGGCTGCTGATCGGTGAGGGAGGACCTTCGCGTGGCTAGGGTCGCGGGCATGGCTAGTCGACTGGTTCGGGGTACGGCGATCGGGTGCGGGGTGGCCGCGGTTGCGGGGGCCGGGTTCGGGTTTGCGGTTGGCGAGCCGGTGCAGCCGGAGGACATCGTGCCGGCTCGGTCGATGCCGGCTGATCTGTGTGCTCGGGTCGGTGACGTGTCCAGCCTGTTGCCTAAGGCATCGAGTGGTGCTGCGAAGGTCACCATGGTGCAGGGCGGCAGTACGTCGATCACCTGCGAGGCGGGGAGCAGCCGGAGCAAGGTGAGCGCGTATACGGCGGCGGCCGTGAAGGTGACGATCACGCCGTACGGCGGACGCGACGCCGGCGCGGGCAATGCGCCGTTCACGCCTGAGCAGATGGCGAAGACGGTCCTCAGCCGATCGCCGATGGACGCGGTGCCGGATCGTCCGTATCCGACCAAGGCCAGTCGGAGCGCGAGCGGTATCAGCGGGGAGGCGTGGACCGTGCGGACACTCGTTCAGCGCGCGGACATCGTCGTACAGGTGGATTACACGGCCAATCCGATTGATGCGGACACGGCTCAGAAGGCGGCGCTGGTGCTGGCGGACCGGGCGATCTGGGAGACGAAGTGAGCGACAGTGCGCCGGTGATTCCCGGGTACCAGTTCGACCAACGGCTGCTGCTGCATCCGTTGGCGGAGTTGTGGCATGGGCGCAGCTTCACCGGGATGGAGGTCGTCGCTCTGGTGTTGAGTGATGCCGGCGCGCGGGATGTGACGGTGCGGGACCGGCTGGTGCGGGCGGGGCGCGACGCCGCGCTCGAACCCGAGCGGCTCGAGGCCCCGTTGTGGGCGGCGAACTTCAACTCCGATCGCCCGTACGCGATCACGCAGCTGATCCCGGGCCAGACCGGCGCCGAGCGTCTGATCGATCCGCTCGATGGCGTTCTCGGCAACGACGACGAGTCGCTGCAGGCGGTGCGGGCCCAGCTCAGCCAGTACGGCGCAATGCCGCCGAGCATCCCGCCGTACGACGGCAACCAGGCGATCCCGTCGTACGCCGACCACCCGCAACCAGGACCGCAGTCCGGCCGAACCGAACCGCCCGCAATGGCTGAGCCGGCACCCGGGCGGCCGCAGTCGAAGATCGAGGTTGCGCGGGAGTACCGGAAGAAGATCGGCGCCGGGATCTACGTGGTCGCCGCCCTCATCGTCCTGATCGTGTTCACCGTGACCTACTCCGTCGGCACCGCGATCGGCAGTTCCGTTAAGGACGAGCCGACCGAAGCCGCCCCCGTCGCCGCGGTCAGCCCGAGCGCCTACCCGTCGCCCGTGCTCCTGCCCGCGATCGAGAAGATCACCACCGCCCCGTACAAACGGCCGGACGGAGCTCCCGGCGTGTTCGGCGCCACGTATCCGGCCGGCACCGACCTCCAGGTGATCACGAACGCCGAGTTGCCGATCGCGCTCGGTTGGCCGCGGCCGCCGCAGGTGACGTTCCTCGGCGAGTCCTCGTCGGTCGTCTACCGGCGGATCCAGACCAAGTCCGAGTACTCCGAGGTCCTGAAGAACTCGATCGACGCACGGCTCGCGCTGCACCCGTGCGCGAGCCTCGCCGGCTGCCTGGCGGACCGGGCGGCGTTCGACCAGCAGTGGACGAATGTCTTCAAGATGCCGGCGCCCGCGACCGCGAAGGATGCGCGGACCTGGCTGACCGAGCGCAAGACCTCGCCGTACGCCGTGACGATGACGAGGGCGTTCCTGAGCGGCGGCCAGTGGTGGCTGGTCGGCACCGCGGTCACCACAAACACCTCCGGCGAGGAGCCGGACGTCCAGCGGGTCGTCAACGACATCTGGCGTCAGACCACCTGATCACCGAAGAATCGTCGGTGAACGGCCCGCGCGAACAGCGCGGGCCGTTCTCATTTTCACAAGGTTCACCGGAAAGCGATTGTCGCGAAAACTTTGTGACCGGGTTCACTTTCTAGGGGTTCTCAGCACTCGGTTCGATCCCGTACCGTAGTACCACTTGCTCACTGGTATACGTCCACTGGACGCACTGGTATGCGAGAGATCACACCGCCAGCCAGCTGAATCGAACCGCCGGAGACCCCGGCGGCCGGAGCCGTACCCCCCTCAGCGTCGAGGGGCCGGGCGGCCACCGGGCCCGACAGCCGAGAGGGAATGAGCCGCGAATGACGACTACCGCCAGCCCGACCCATACCGAAGCCGACCTCCCCGCCGACTCCCCGGACCCCCTCAAAGCCGAGGACCAGAAGAAGACGTACGACCTGACTGACGCCCCGACCCACCACGCCGGCCTGCTGGCCTGGGTCGCCGAGGTCGCCGAACTGACCCAGCCCGACCGGATCCACTGGATGGACGGCTCGGACGCGGAGTACGCCAAGCTGACCGCCGATCTGATCGACGCCGGCACCATGGTCCGGCTGAACGAGGAGAAGAAGCCGAACTCGTTCTGGGTCCGCACCGACCCCTCGGACGTCGCCCGGGTAGAGCAGCGCACGTTCATCTGTTCGGTCGACGAGGCCGACGCCGGCCCGACCAACAACTGGATGGCGCCGGCCGAGATGAAGGCCCTGATGACCGGGCTGTACCGCGGCTCGATGCGCGGCCGGACGATGTACGTCGTCCCGTTCTGCATGGGCCCGTTGACCGCGGAGAAGCCGATGTTCGGCGTCGAGATCACCGACTCGGCGTACGTCGTCGCGTCGATGCGGATCATGGCCCGCACGGGCGCTGAAGTGCTCGCGAAGATGGGCACCGACGCGAAGTACGTGCCCTGCCTGCACTCCGTCGGCGCTCCGCTGACTTCCGGTGCGAAAGACGTTCCGTGGCCGTGCAACGACGAGAAGTACATCGTGCAGTTCCCCGAGGAGCGCACGATCTGGTCGTACGGCTCCGGGTACGGCGGCAACTCGCTGCTCGGCAAGAAGTGCTACTCACTGCGCATCGCGAGCGCGATGGCCCGTGACGAGGGCTGGCTGGCCGAGCACATGCTGATCCTCAAGCTGATCTCGCCGGAGAAGAAGGTCCACTACGTCGCGGCCGCGTTCCCGAGCGCCTGCGGCAAGACCAACCTGGCGATGCTCGACCCGACGCTGGAGGGCTGGGAGGTCGAGACGCTCGGCGACGACATCGCCTGGATGCGGTTCGGCAAGGACGGCCGCCTGTACGCCGTCAACCCCGAGTTCGGCCTGTTCGGCGTTGCCCCCGGCACCGGCTGGAAGACCAACCCGAACGCGATGCGCACGATCGAGAAGGGCAACTCGGTCTTCACCAACGTCGCGCTCACCGACGACGGTGACGTCTGGTGGGAGGGCTACTCGCCGACCCCGCCGAACCACCTGACCGACTGGAAGGGTCGCGAGTGGACGCCGGACTCCGGCGAGCTGTCGAGCCACCCGAACAGCCGGTTCTGCACGCCGATCAAGCAGTGCCCGATCATCGCCGACGAGTACGACGACCCGAACGGCGTACCGATCTCGGCGATCATCTTCGGTGGCCGCCGCGCCACCACGGTGCCGCTGGTGACCGAGTCGCGGGACTGGGCGCACGGCGTGTTCATGGGCGCGACGCTGTCGTCGGAGACCACCGCGGCCGCGGTCGGCCAGGTCGGCGTCGTACGGCGTGACCCGATGGCGATGCTGCCGTTCCTCGGATACGACGCGGGCAAGTACTTCGACCACTGGCTCACGGTCGGCAAGGACCACGACGCGGCCCAGCTGCCGAAGATCTTCTACGTGAACTGGTTCCGCAAGGACGAGGCGGGCAAGTTCGTCTGGCCGGGCTTCGGCGAGAACAGCCGGGTCCTGAAGTGGGTCATCGAGCGGCTCGAGGGCCAGGCGGACGCGATCGAGACTCCGGTCGGCCGGGTGCCCGCGCCGGGCTCGCTGGATGTCTCCGGGCTGGACCTGACCGACCACGAGCTCGAGATCGCGCTGAACGTCGACGCCGAGGAGTGGAAGGCGGAGATCCCGCTGATCGAGGAGTGGTTCGCCAAGCTCGGCGACACCGTGCCGGCCTCGCTGCGGGTCGAGCTCGACCATCTGAAGGCGCGGCTCGGCTGACGCCCCAGGACACCGGTCGCTGAGTCGGAAGCCAGCGACCGGGCAGCAAGCGCGGCGCCCCGGCTCACCGGCCGGGGCGCCGCGCGGTGCACTACCAACGGGCCGCCAGGACCCTGCAGACCTCGTCGTCGCTGACCGGGGAGAAGTCCCGGTACGCCTGCCCGACCGCACTGAAGTACCGCGGGATCCACGCGCACACCACCTGGTCCGCGACCTGCGACAACCACCGGCAGCTCTCCACGCCACCGACCGGTACGGCGACGATCACGCGAGCCGGCCGCTGCCGTCGTACCGACTCGACCGCCGCGCGCATCGTCGAACCGGTCGCCAGCCCGTCGTCGACCAGCACCACCACCCGGTCGCGTACGTCGATCGCGGGCCGGTCACCGCGGTACGCCTGCTCGCGCCGGCGCAGCTCGAGGACCTCCCGTTCGCGGACCTTCTCCAGCGTCTCCTCGGCGACGCCCTTCAGCACCGGCTCGTTGCGCACGATGTGGGTCGAGGAGCCGACGCCGGCGATCGCGCCCATCGCCAGCTCCGGCTGCCCCGGCAGGCCGAGCTTGCGCACGATCAGTACGTCGAGATCCGCGCCGAGGGCGTCCGCGACCGGAGCCGCCACGGGCACCCCGCCGCGCGCCAGCCCCAGCACCAGAACGGATCCACCGACCTCGCCGAGCTCGTCCGCCAGAGCCCGGCCGGCGGCCGTCCGATCGAGGTACGGCCTCCTCATGACGCCATCATCCACGTACGTTGGCCGCATGCGAATCCCGGAGAGTGCGCGAGCCGTGCTCGAATCCAATGCCCTCGGGCATGAGGGGCGGGTCTGATGGTCCCACGCCTACTGCGCGGCACTCGGCACGGCACCTCGGCGCATCAGACCCGCCCGGTCACGATCAACCCGGACGGCAGTCCGCAGGTGTCGGTGATCTGGGTCGGGCTGGACGGTGACGAGATCATCGCCGCCCACGTCCCGAACAACCAGAAGGTGAAGAACATCCAGCGTGACGGCCGGGTGGTGCTGTCGGTCGAGACCGACAAGATCAACGAGATGGGACTGACCGAGTACCTGGTGATCAAGGGCACCGCCCGGATCACCGAGGGCGGGGCGGTCGGCGTACTGCGTGAGCTCGCGAAGACCTATATCGGTCCGGACGCGGAGTTCCTGCCCGGTGACAACGTGCCGCCGGGGTACATCACCCACATCACTGTCGACCGCATCAGCGGCGTCGGACCTTGGAGTTGAGCGCATGAAGATCGGTGTGATGCTTCCTCTCGGCGGCGAGGACGGGCCTGGCGGTGGGATGCCGGGGTGGAAGGACGTCCGCGCGGTGGCCGAGGCGGCCGACCAGAACGGCCTGGACTCGGTGTGGCTCGCGGACCACTTCCTCTACCGCGACCCCGAGGGCCGCGTGTACGGGATGCACGAGTCGTGGACGCTGCTGAGCGCGGTAGCCGCGATCACCACGAACGTCGAGCTCGGGAACATGGTGCTGTGCGCGTCGTTCCGCGACCCCGGGCTGACGGCGAAGATGGCCGCGACGCTGGACGAGGTGTCCGGCGGGCGGCTGATCCTCGGGGTCGGCGCCGGCTGGCACGATCCGGAGTACGAGGCGTTCGGACTGCCGACCGACCACCGCGTCGGGCGGTTCGAGGAGTGGCTGGAGATCGTGGCCCGGCTCGTCCGCGGTGAGACGGTCACCTTCGACGGCATGTACTACCGCGTCAGCGAGGCGAACCTCGACCCGGCCCCACCGCACCGGATCCCGATCCTGGTCGCAGGCCACCGGCCCCGCATGATGCGCCTCGTCGCCGAGTGGGCAGACGCCTGGAACACAGCCTGGTACGGCGCTGCCGATGACAAGGTCGACGAGAAGCTCGGCTCGCTGCGGCAGGCGCTCGAGACCGCGGGCAAGCCGGACGGCTCAGTCGCCGCCACGGTCGGGATCGTGGTCCGCGACTCCGATCAGCCGTCCGTCCCCGACCCCGATCCGCGCGCGATCGCCGGCACGGGACCGGAGTTGGCCGAGGCATTCACGGCGTACCAGAAACTCGGCGTCGACCATCTGATCGTCTCGCCGGAGCCGATGACCCCGCGCTCGGTCGAACGCATCGCCGAAGCCAAGCAGCTGATGAGTGAATGAGAAGAGGGCCGCCACCTGGCGGCCCTCTTTCTCTGTACTGCGGAGGCGGCGGGATTTGAACCCGCGAGAGGGGATTACCCTCAACCCGCTTAGCAGGCGGGCGCCATCGACCGGACTAGGCGACGCCTCCTCCGACGATCCCCACGCGGGGGACACGACGACGGCCAAGACTATCCGGTGGACGGGTCCGGCAGCAAAGTGGGCTGGTCGCCACTCTGCGTGGCGGGGCCGACACCTTGGGGGAGTAGCCCGGTGCACCTGTACTGTGGCGAGCACGACGGGGGTCGCCAGCGTCACGTCAACCAATTTGGTGTGGTGGGCGTCATTAGTACCGTGGGCTGCTGTGCGCGGCCGACGGAGGGTCGCCACGTCGTCGATCAGGGAACGGAGCTATGTCGCGGAGCACTCGCGCAGCCGGACGCAGGTCCGCGCCTCGAGCCAACCGGTCCCGGCACCGTTCACCGCGCGCCCGGACGACGTCGAAGGCGATCGGTCTCACCCTGCTCAGCGCGCTGATCCCCGGCTCCGGCCTGCTGATGGGTGGCCGGAAGAAGCTCGGCGCGTTCGTCCTGACGATCAGCATCGGGCTGCTCGTGATCGCCGCGTACGTCGGCCTGACCCAGCGTGACTCGATCCTGGCCCTCGCGGTGTCACCCCGCCAGCTACTGATCGCGACGGCGGCGGTCGTCGTCCTCGGCGTCTGCTGGATCTGGATCGTGGTGTCGTCCCACAAACTGCTCCGCCCGGTCAGCATGACCTACACCGGCCGGCTCGCCGGGTCGATGTTCGTCGGGTTGCTGTGCTTCGGTATCGCCGTACCGACGACCGTGGCCGCGCAGACAGTGATGGCGCAGCGCGACCTGGTCGGCAGCGTGTTCCAGTCCGAGGGCGACTCCAAGAGCGCGACCCGCCCGAAGGTGGACAAGAAGGATCCCTGGGCGAACACCCCGCGGCTGAACCTGCTGCTGCTCGGCGCCGACGACGGCGTCGGCCGCGAGGGCACCCGGACCGACACGGTGATCGTGGCCAGTATCGACACCAAAACCGGTGACACCGCGCTGATCTCGCTCAGCCGGAACTGGATGCGGATGCGGTTCCCCACCGACTCCCCGCTGCACAAGGTCTACCCCGACGGGTACTGGGACCCGAGCAAAGGCAACGTCGAGCAGCCGGAGTACTACCTCGACTCGATGTACGACAACGTGCCGAAGGCGCACCCGGGGATCCTCGGCCAGACCGACAACGAGGGCGCGGACGTGGTCAAGCTGGCCGCGAGCGCGACGCTCGGCCTGGACATCGACTACTACATGCAGGTCAACCTGGCCGGCTTCCGGCAGATCATCGACGCCGTCGGCGGGATCACCGTCAACGTCAACTACCGGGTGCCGATCGGTGGCGACTACGGCGACGGCCCGGGCTCGAACACCGCGAAGAAGCCGTCCGGCTACATCGAGCCGGGCCCGAACCAGAAGCTCGACGGTTACCACGCGCTCTGGTTCGCCCGCGGCCGCTACGGCCTGAGCGACCCGTCCCGGCAGGAGCGGCAGCGCTGCACGATCCACGCGCTGGTGAACAGCGTGAACCCGGCCACCCTGGTGACGAAGTACCAGCAGATCGCCTCGGCCGGCAAGCAGGTGCTGCGCACCGACATCCCGCAGGAGATCCTGCCGGCGTTCATCGAGCTCGGCCTCAAGGTGAAGAGCGCGAAGGTCACCAACGTCGACCTCGACAAGAACAAGAACTTCCCGACCGGCAAGAACCCGGACTACGAGGCGATGCAGGAGATCATCCAGAAGGCGATCTCCCCGAAGACCCAGCCGGTCGCGTCCACGCCGTCGACCACCACGACGAAGAAGCCGTCGAGCGGGTCGACCAACAAGTCAACGCCGAAGCCGGCCGTGACCCCCGGCACCGCCGAGAACCTGAACGACGCCTGCGCCTACAACCCCAGCCAAACCGGCAACTGACCGCCCACCGCGGACACCGGCGGTTCGAGCCGCGTCCCCAGGATGAGATCCTGGGGCGATGCGTACGACGTACCGGATGCGGGCAGGGCGATTCCTCGGGATCCTGGCCGCTGGGCTGATCATTCTCGGCGTGGCCGCGATCCTCTGGGCGCTCGGGCTGCCGGGGGTGGCGGTCTCGGTGTTCGTCACCCTGGGCGGGCTGGTCACGGTGGCCGGCCTGTGGATCCTGGCCCGGCCGCCGATCGTCGCGAAGCTGCGGGACAGCGGGATCGAGGTCCGCGGCGTACGGACGCCCTGGACCGACGTCACCGAGGTCGGGCGGGTGGAGACCACGCACGGCGAGGCGATCGTGCTGCGGACCAAGCAGCCGGACCACCCGATCCTGCTGCCGGTCTCGTGGCTGGCGCCCGGGCACGCCGCGACAATGGAGACCACGCTGCGGGACCGGCTGAACGCGGCCCACGGGTACACGATCTGGGACGGGACTGCCCCGGATGACAACGATCGCGCAGAATAGGTCAGCCGCTACGAGCTGAGGAGTCCCCAGTGCTGTCCTTCGAGCTGTCCTACGACGAACTGATCGCGTACCAGGGCACGAACCCGCGGCCCGCGGACTTCGACGAGTACTGGGACAAGGCGTTGCTCGAGCTCGACGCCGTCGACCAGGAGACCGAGTTCGCCGACGCGACCGACTTCCCGCTGACCACGGCGACCGCCCAGCACCTGTACTTCAACGGCACCGGCGGCTACCGCGTGCACGCCAAGGTGATCCGTCCGGCCGAACCGACGGGCCCGGCCGTGCTGATCTTCCACGGGTACGGCGGTGAGCAGCCGAAGTGGGTCGATCTCCTGCCATACGCCGCTCGCGGATACACCGTGGCCGCGCTGGACGTGCGGGAGCAGGTCGGGTTCCGGACCGAGTCACAGGCGGCGAACAGCTTCTCCCTGCACAACCACCTGGTGCACGGTCTCGACGACGGGCCGGACGGGCTGCTGTACCGGCATGTGTTCCTGGACACCCGGCGGCTCGCGGACATCATCGGCGGCCTGCCCGAGGTGGACGCCGCCCGGATCGCGACGACGGGCTGGAGCCAGGGCGGCGGACTGTCGCTGGTGGCCGCGGCGCTGACGCCGTCGATCAAGTACACCGCGAGCGTCTTCCCGTTCCTGTGCGACTACCAGCGGACCTGGGACCTGAACCTGGAGACCGGCCCGTACGACGAGATCGTCACCTGGTTCAAGAAGCGCGATCCCCGGCACCTGCGCCAGGACGAGGTCTTCACCACTCTCGGGTACATCGACGTCCAGAATCTCGCACCCCGGATCCGCGCCGAGGTCACCCTGTTCGTCGGCCTCGAGGACCAGGTCTGCCCGCCGTCCACCCAGTTCGCGGCGTACAACAAGATCACCGCGCCCAAGGAAGCCCGGCTCTACCCGGACTTCGGGCACGACGACCTCCCCGGTGCCCACGACGACATCTACCAACTGATCGGCGCCAAGCTCTGACCACACTCACAGTCCTCGGCACCGCCGCGCCGTACCCGCTGCCGGACCGGCCCTGCTCCGGATATCTGCTCCGCGCCGGCGGCGCCGAGGTGTGGGTCGACGCCGGCCCCGGCTCACTCGCCGAACTCCTCCGGCACACGACCCTGGCGCGACTCGACGCGGTCTGGCTCTCGCACCTCCACCTGGACCACATCGGCGACCTCCTCAACGCCTACTACGCCTTGGCATACGGCGAACTCCCGGCCCGGACCCCTCTCCCGGTCTACGCCCCCGCAGCGCTCGCGGTCCGGCTGGCAGGCTTCTTCGCCCAACCAGATGCTGTGTTCTTGTCCGACGTACTGGACCTCCGGCGCCTGCACGACGGCCACGAGGTTGTTGTCGAGGACCTCCGGTTGACCAGTCGCGCGGTCGAGCACGGCACCGAGGCGTACGCACTCCGAGCCGAGTCCTCCAGCCACACCCTCGTCTACTCCGGTGACTGCGCCCCGTGCTCCGCGCTGGACGAGCTGGCGGTCAACGCCGACCTCCTCCTCTGCGAGGCCAACGACCCCCACCCCAATGCCGTCCACCACACCCCAACCCAGGCCGGCGAACTGGCCCGTCGTACTGGCGCCAAGCAGTTGGTCGTCACTCACGTAGGTCCACTCCTGACGGTGGAGAAGGCCACATCCCAAGCCGGCAAGGCTTTCGGTGGTATCACCACCGCTGCCGAGGTCGGCGCCAAGCTCTCTTTCTGACGGGGCTACTGGCCGAGGCCGGCGTCGCGGGCTCGGGTGATGGCTTCGGGGCGGTTGGCGACGTGGAGCTTGGCGAAGACGTTGGAGACGTGGTTGCGGACGGTCTTGTCGCTGACGACGAGTTGGCGGGCGATCGCGGCGTTGGTCAGGCCGCGGGCGACCAGGTCGAGAACCTCGCGTTCGCGGTCGGTCAGTTCGGGGAAGGGGGAGACCTCGGGTCCGGCTCGGCCGGCTGCGAAGTACGAGAGGACGCGGCTCGCGATGGCCGCCGAGAAGACGACCTCGCCGTGCGCGACCGCATCGAGGGCGCGGCCGATCTCGGCGCGGTCGGCGCCCTTCAGCAGGTAGCCCCTGGCGCCGGCTCGGACCGCGGCGAACACCGACTCGTCGTTCTCCAGCATGGTCAGCACCAGTACGGCGATCTCCGGGTGCTCCGCCGTCACCTGCCGGGTCGCGTCGACGCCGTTCAGCACCGGCATGTGCAGGTCCATCACGATCACCTCCGGGACCAGCTCGGCCGCCAGCCGGACCGCCTCCGCGCCGTCGCCCGCCTCGCCGACCACCTCCTTGTCCGGCATGGTCGAGATCGCAGTCACAAGACCTTCGCGATAGAGCGGGTGATCGTCGACCACCAGTACCCGGACAACCATCACGCCCCCTTCGGCAGTAGCGCCGTCACCGTCGTACCCGCCGGACCGGAGTCGATGTGCAACTGACCACCGAGCTCCTCGGCCCGTTCCCGCATCGACGACGTACCGACTCCTGGGCTTACCGGCTCGGGCAGGCCGCGGCCGTCGTCGGCTACCTCGATCCGCACGCAATCGCCGTCGTCTCGCACCTCGACCGCCACCGTGCCCGCACCCGCGTGCCGAACGGCGTTTCCGGTCGCCTCCCCGGCGATGTGGTACGCCGCAACCTCCACAGCAGCAGGCAATCCGGCGATCTCGTCGGCCGACACCCGGACCTTCGTCGTACCGGTGGACAGCCGGTCGCCCAGCTCACGGACGGCCGCGGCCAGCCCGAGCTCGTCCAGCATCGGCGGTCTGAGCTCGTGCACCAGCGCCCGTACGTCGGCCACCGCCGCATTGAGCCGCGGTACCAACCGGTCGAGCAGTTGCCGGGCCGCCTCCGGATCGTCCGCCGCGATGTCGCGCGCGGTCTCGACGTGCAAGGCCAGCGCGGCAAGCGACGGACCGACGCCGTCGTGCAGGTCGCGCCGGAGACGGCGACGCTCCTCCTCCCGCGCGACCACGACCGCCTCCCGGGACCGCTGGGCCTCGCGCGCCAGCAGGACCGTGTGCGCCGCGACCGCCGCCTGCGCGGCGAGCCGATCCAGGGCTCGAACCTCCCGTACGTCGAACGCCGCCGACCGGGTGACGGTGAGCCGGCCGAACCGCTCACCGGCGTACTCCAGTTCGACGGTCGTCCCGATCCCCGGCCCCTCGCCGTACGACGTGACGAGCCCGTCCCGCAGGACGATGGTGGCCTGCTGCGCACGCAAGGACCTCGCCACTTGCTCGACCACCGAAGGCAGGACGCGCTCGGACAGGTCGTCCGGCGTGGTCGCGGCGGCGAGTCTCGCGCCGAGTCGGGCGAGGACGGCGTACGGCTCCTGCACATCGCCGTGGACCAGGCGGTTGACGTGCCGCTGCAACCAGGACCGCAGTGGCAGCGCGGCCAGGGCGACCACGGTCGTCGCGAGGATCGGCGTACCGGTCGTGGCACCTAGACGGTCGCCGGCCAGCCAGACGGTGGCGGCGTACAGAGCGATCACGAGCGTCGACAGAGCGCCGTACACGAGGGCGCGAGAGATGACGATGTCGACGTCCCACAGGCCGTAGCGCATCACCGCGATCCCGATCGCGATCGGGATCGGCAGCATCGCGAGCCCAGCGACGGCGCCCGTGCCGGCCGGAAGCAGCCTCGCGATCGCGAACAGCACGATCGTGCACGCGTAGCCGACGAGGACCCACTTCAGCTGCTGCCGCTCGAGGTCGGCGACCCGCCGCCACCTCATCACGAGCGACGCGAATCCCACGATCACGGCCGCGAGGAGCAGTACACCGAGCACAGCCGCGACGACTGGTTCACCGGTCGCGGGGACGCCGACCGGATTCGTGGCGCCGTGCAGACCTTCGGGATACTCCGGCCCTTCGTACGGCGTCAGTGCCCAGGTGACCGCGATGACGGCCACCACGACCCCGTTGAACCACAACGCCGGCCGAGACGGTTGCCGGCCATCGGGCAGCAACACCGGCAGCAGTACGGCGATCGCCGTGTAGCCGGGCGCCCAGAGCCAGGCGCCGAGCCACGTCGACCAGATTCCGTCCGTCAGCAGACCGATCTCGGTGCCGAGCAGGGCCAGGCCCTGGGTGAGCGCGATTGCCCCGAGCAACACCTGGATCCGGCGGGCACCGGTCGTCCGGAGCAGCAGGCAGGCGAGACCGTACGCGAGCGCGGCGGCCAGTTCCATCAACCAGAACGACGGCTCGATCGTCCGGCCGGCGGACGCGTTCACGGCGTGCAGGCCGGCGGCCACGAGTCCGCTGAGGACCGCGAGTACGCCGATGACAACCCCCATGACCGCATCATCGCCGCCACCATGTCCCGGCGTCACGGGACAAGAAGTCCCGGATCAGGTCACGACGGCCGGCCGTGGTGAACGGGACAGCCCGGCCGAGACCGTTGGGACACCGCAATCCGATCAACAGGAGAACCACCATGACCACCCAGACCACCGCACACTCCACCGAGACCACCGCCCGCGCTGCCGCGGCGGGCCGACCCCCGGCGACCGTGCTCATCGCGTCCGCGCTGCTCGGCCTGATCGCCGCGGTTGGCGGCTACGGCGCGATCTACTTCACCGGCCTGGAGGGCTGGAGCGGCATCGGCGCGAGCTTCGTCGTCGCGTACGAGTTCCTCAGCCTCGGCGGCCTGATCGCCGTCGTCGCCTACCTCCGCGGCCACCGCCTGGGCCGCCCGGGCGTGACCGTCTACGCGATCTGGATGATCTACTTCACGCTCTTCAAGCTGATCGCGTTCCAGGAACTGCAGGCCATCCCGTTCGGTGTGATCGCCGTCGTCGCGCTCGTCCTGGTGAGGCGTCGCTGAGCTGGTCTCAGGTGGGGATCCAGGTCGGCCACCACGGTGGCACGTTGCCCGGACAGGTGCCGGGTGAGCCGGCCGGGGTCCCCTGCCAGGAGAACAGCGCCAGGTCGGCGATCGCAATCGCGATGGCGGCCGCGACCAGCGAGAACAGGAACGTCTTCCCGGCATAGCGGAAGACGATGCTGAACAGGACCAGGTTCACGATCAGGGCGAGCGGCAACCCGAGGAACAACAGAGTCAGACCGTTCGGCACGCTCCCGGCGACGTCGACCTGACACTGCTTCCACGCCCGCGAAGTGATCACGACCAGCCCGAACGCCGCCCCGCCGCCGACCACCACCGCAAGGAACGACTCGCCCTTGCTTCCCTTCGCCGCGAACGCCATGAGGATCACCGTAAGTGATCCAGGCGTCCACTTCGACTCAGTAGCGCCACCGCAACGCGCGGACCCGGTCCTCGAGGGGCAGCTTGCCGAGGGACTCCGCGTCGTGGCGGCGTACGGCGAGGAAGGGGTCGACGATCGCGTCACCCAAGGCAGCACGCAGGACGTCGGAGTGCTCGAGCGCGGTGAGCGCGTCCTCGAGGGTGAGCGGCAGGCGGCGTGGTTGCTCGTCCGGCGGGTACGACGCCGGGTCGTGGTCGAGTCCGGCGGGCAGGACCGACTTCCGCTCCAGCCCGGTCAAGGCGGCCGCGAGGACGGACGCGGTGGAGAGGTACATGTTCCCCGCCGGATCGCCGATCTTGATCTCGCAGTTGGCGGAGTGCGGGCGGCCGGTGACGCTGCCCGGCACGTACCGCAGCGCGGCCTCGCGATTCTCCGGACCCCAGCACGCGAATGCGCCGGCCCAGTTCCCCGGCACGCGGCGATCGGCGCTGACCACGCTCGGCGCGAGTACGCCGGTCAGCCCGTCGAGCTCATCGAGCACTCCGGCCATCAAATGCTGTGCATGCGGGGACGGGCCGTCGTCGCCGCCAAACGGCACCCCGTCGAGCGTGGCCGAGAAGTGGATATGCGCGCCGTTGCCGACGAACCCCGCCACCGTGATCGGCGCGAACGACACCAGCAACCCATGCGTACGAGCGACCCGGTGAACGACGAGCCGCGCGAGCTGCGACTGATCGGCCGCCGCCAGCGGCGACGTGGGTGGCAGCGCGACCTCCAGTTGACCCTGCGCGTACTCGGGATGCAGTTGCTCCGCCGGCACCCCGGCCGCGTCGAGCGCCTCGAGCAGGTCGACCGCGAAGTCTTCCAGCTTCAGGGTAGCCAGCACGCCGTACGCCGGTCCGATGGTGCCGACCGCGGGGTCGCCAGGGTCACCGGTGAAGACCGTGAACTCCAGCTCGAACCCGAGCCTGACGTCCAGCCCGGCCGCGATCGCCCGCGCTTCCTGCCGCCGCAGCGCCGCCCGCTGGCAGATGTCCACCGGCTCGTGATCCTGTGAAAGCTGGTCGGCCGGCGCCCAGAACACGGTGTGATCCGGCCCGAGCGGCGCGACCGCACCGAGATCCGGCATCAGCCGGTTGTCGCCGACCGGCCCGTTGACCAGCGGCGATGAAGTGATCGCATCGTCGGTGCACATCAGCGCGAACACCGGCGACAGTCCGATCCCGTCGCGGACCGCCGTACCCAACCGGGCCGCCGGTACCGACTTGGCGCGGGTGATGCCGGCATTGTCGACAATCGACGTGATCAGCATCCGCAGCCCGCTCTCGAGCAGCGCGTCGACCGGATTCTCGGACATGCCGACCTTCGTACCACAGCACAAGCCGACCCTCCGGCGTTCGTGGCCGGCCGGGATCTCTAGTAGTCCGCGAGTCTGAGTAGCGCGGCGGCCGTCTCGGTGTCGCCCAGCGGGGGAGAACTCGGATAGGCGTCCGGGAACAGCCGGCCCCACGACGCGGCCCGCCCGAACGCGCCCAACCGCCACGCCAGCTCGACCGCCCGGCGAAGCTCGGCAACCGTGTGACCGTCGGCGGTCCACGGCTCGAGGTAGGCGTCCTTCAGCCGCGGGATCACCTCTGGCCCATGCAGGTCGGCCGCACGCTCAGCGGCGACGAGCAGGCTGCAGAACGGATGCGACACCGCGGCATCACCCCAGTCGAAGAACGTGAACCGCCCCGGGGCGGGCACGAGAATCTGTCCGTCGTGCAGGTCGGAGTGGTCGAGAGAGTCGGCGATGCCGATCGCCGCGAGCTCCGCACACCACTCGACCAGCCGCGGCCGCACCTTCTCCAGTTGTTCACGATCTGACGCGCTGAACGTCTGATTGTTGACAATACTTTCGTCGAATATCCCAGGCAGGGCGCTCACCCGGGCATTCGGTACGCCGAGCAGCTCGAGCTCATCGACGTACGGGACCAGCGTCCGCTGCAGATCAGCGTACTGGCGCAGAAGTTCTTCCCAGTGGCGTGGCTCGGCCGGCAGATTGCGTAAGAGCGCGCCACCGTCGGGAAGCAGCGACCACCCGCGCTCGGCGTCGACCGCGTACGGCGTGAGGACGTGTGTGGGCGCCAACCGGGACAACGCCTGGGTCAGCCCCGCCTCGAAGCGGCTGGCAGGCGGGTTGACCTTGAACCAGACCGGCTGGTCCGCGGTGATCCGGATGATCACCGACCAGGGCCGGAGCCGCACCCGACGCGGGCCGGTCTCCCGCAGCCCGTTGGCGGCAAGCTGCTCCTCGAGCCAGTCGAGAGCCGTGGCCCGCCAGCCGGGATCTTCCCAGGGCGTACGGGCGTCGGCGTAGTGACCGCGATCGATCTGCATCAGGTCAGCTGATCACACCGCATAATCGGGGAGGTGAGCGACTTCGACGGTGTGGACCGCTGGGCGGGCAGTCCGTACCGGGTGGGGATCTCGGGGTGGCGGTATCCGCCCTGGCGGAAGGTGTATTACCCGGACGGTCTGCCGCAGCGGGCGGAGCTGGAGTACGCGTCCCGCCGGCTGAACTCGATCGAGCTGAACGGCTCGTTCTACTCGCTCCAGCGGCCGACGTCGTACCAGCGCTGGTACGACGAGACGCCGGACGGATTCGTGTTCGCGGTCAAGGGGCCGCGGTTCGTCACACACTTGAAGAAGCTGGCCGACGTGGAGGCGCCGCTGGCCAACTTCTTCGCCTCCGGAGTACTTGCGCTCGGCAACAAACTCGGACCGGTGCTGTGGCAGCTCCCGCCGACCCTCGGGTACGACAGGGAGCGGTGCGCGGCCTTCTTCGCCTCGTTGCCGCGAACGACCGCCGAGGCAGCGGAAGTTGCCAAGGGCCACGATGAGCGGATGGAGGGTCGTGCACTGCTGGAGTGCGCCGTCGACATCCCGCTCCGGCATGCGATCGAAGTACGGCACGCGAGTTTCCAGACGCCCGGCTTCGTCGCACTGCTCCGCGAGCACGACATCGCGCTGGTCTGCGCGGACACCGCCGGCAAGTGGCCGATGTTCGACGACATCACGTCCGACTTCGCCTACGTACGGTTGCACGGTGCCGAGGAGCTCTACGTCAGCGGGTACGACGATGCCGCGCTGGACCGGTGGGCGAAGAAGATCCGAGCCTGGAGGCAGAACGCTTACATCTACTTCGACAACGACGTGAAGGTCAGGGCTCCGTTCGATGCGGAGGGCCTCGCGCGGCGGCTGGAGATCAGTTCGGGCTAGGCCGAACTATCACGCGCTTACGGTGAGCCGCATGACAGAGAACCCTGGAGTGCTGGTGGAGCAGGCGGTCGAGCGTTCGCTCCGGTTGGTCGCCACCTGGCCGGTCTGGGACGGACAGCCGCTCACCTCCGATGACGGCCGCACGTTCACACCGCACAAGGCCGTCCGCCGGATCGCCGATCACATCATCGACCACCTCGCCGAGGTCGAGGCCCTGCTCGCCGGGGTGCCGACGCAGCTGGACGAGTGGCATGCGAGTGCGCTCACCTCCGCCGCCGACCTCGCGCCGTTCACGGTCGACGACGTGCGCGAGGCCGAACAGCGACTGCGCCGCCTCGGCCGAACGCTCGCCCTCCGCTACGCCGCACTCGACCCGGCCGAGTGGGACAAGGACCGCACCCCCAACTGGACCCTTCGCCAGATCGCGGACCACCTGATCGAAGTCGAGTGGTACGCCCAACAGGTAGGCGACCTGTCCTAGAACAACCGGCTGCCGACCGGCTCCTCCAGTTCGAGGAGGAACTGCTTGCGCTTCACACCGCCGGCGTACCCGGTCAGGGAGCCGTTCTTGCCGATCACGCGGTGGCACGGGACGACGATCGACAGCGGGTTCTGGCCGACGGCCTTCCCCACGGCTTGAGCGCTTTCACCCAGTCGTGAAGCGATCTCGCCGTACGTCGTCGTCTCGCCGTACGGGATCTCCTCGAGGATCGACCAGACGCGACGCTGGAACTCGTCGCCGCGCAGGACGGTCGGGAGGTCGAAGGTGGTCCGCTCGCCGGCGAGGTACTCGTCCAACTGGTGGGTCGCCTCCGCGATGAGCGGGTCGGTCGATTCGACCCGCTCACCGAGCGTCTCCGCGGTCGGCTTCACCCAGTGGTGCGGGAAGTAGACGCCGGCCAGAGCGTTGTCCGAAACGACCAGGGTGAGGTCCCCGGTCCGGGTGCTGACGATCGCGTGCCTGTTCATAGCAATAGAACGGATCCGCACCCGGACCTGTGAGCCCTCAGGAGCTGACGCGCTCCCGCGTCCGGCTCCGGAACTCCCGGCCGATCGTGGTCACCTCCGCATGGTGCAGGTCGGTCACCGCGATCCCCGGCGTACTGTCTGCCGGTCCCTGGACCGCCCAGTTCCCGCGCGGATCGATCACGCCCGCATCCAGACCGGCCCCGGGGTTGGCGGGCACGGCCAGGCTGATCCAGCAGGTGTTGTTCGCCGCGGTCCCGCGGGCCTGGACCCCGATGTGCTCGTTCTGCCCGATGCCGGTGGTCGCGTACGACACGAGTACGGCGTCCACGGCGAAGCGGTCGTACTCCGTGGACAACTCCGGGAACAGCAGGTCCAGCCCGAGCGCGAGCCCGAACCGGTAGCCGTCGACCTCGAAGGTCACCGGCTTCGTGCCCGGGGTGTACATCCAGGTGATCTTCGTGGTCGACAGCATGCGTTCGTCGTACCGCGTGACGACCTCGCCGGCGTCGGAGACGACGTACATGCTGTTGCGCGGTCGCGTCGGCGCGGGCAGTTGGTGCACGCTCGGGATCACGGTCCAGATCCCGAGCTCACCCGAGAGCGCGGTGATCTTGTCGAGCTCGGATTGCAGCACTGTCCAGTCGGCCTTGCTCCAGTCGGACGCACCGACCTCGTCCGGGCCGAGCTCGGACATCACGTGCTTGCTCGGAAAGCAGATCGCACCTTCGGTGAAGTGCACCAGTCGTGCACCGGCCTCGGCGGCCTGCCTCATCAGTTGACGAACCTCCGCGCCGCTGGAGCGCAGCAGGGCGGGGTCCGTCGGATCTTGGTGGACCGTCGACTGGGCGACGGCGATCCGCAGGGTGGTTTCCGGCATGTCTTCTCCTGAGGGAGTCGGACGGAAGTGCCGGAGGGCAGCCGTGTAGGACTCGCCCGTCTTGGCGGCGCGGGATCGGACCCGCTGCTTGAAGTTCCTGTGCGCTGTCATCTGGCCTTCCAGCACTCGCACGCGATCCCCCAGCGATCCCGTCCGAGGCAGCTGACCAGGACGAGCGGCCCGAGACAAGGAGTCCCTTTGCCTTCTCGAAGGTGACCAGGCTGGGGCCGGTCGACGAAGGTGGGGCGCGGGCCGCGCCGGATCCACATCCTGTCCCGGCTCCGCCGTACTCGTCAAACGACTCGCCCGGGCGAGGCATAAAGTCGGACCCGGGTGCGGTTGTCTTCAACGCACGTACAGACGACGTAGGGGAGCAGAGGGTGAGCATTCGTGTCGGGTACAAGGCTTCGGCGGAGCAGTTCGGGCCGCGGGACCTGGTGGAGTACTCCGTCCGGGCCGAGGAACTCGGGCTCGACAGTGTGACCGTGTCCGACCACTTCCTGCCGTGGCGGCACGAGGGCGGGCACGCGCCGTTCGCGCTGGCGTGGCTGGCGGCGGTCGGTGAGCGGACCAACCGGGTGCTGCTCGGTACGTCGGTGCTCACGCCGACCTTCCGGTACAACCCGGCGGTGATCGCGCAGGCGTTCGCCACGCTCGGCGAGCTGTACCCGGGCCGGGTGATGCTCGGCGTCGGGACCGGTGAGGCGCTCAACGAGATCGCCGTCTCGGGGATGGAGTGGCCCGAGTTCAAGGAGCGGTTCGCCCGGCTGCGGGAGGCGGTGCAGCTGATCCGCGACCTCTGGACGAAGGACGGCGTCAGCTCCGAGGGCCCGTACTACAAGACCGTCGACGCTTTCATCTACGACCGTCCGCAGACCCCGCTCAAGGTGTACGTCGCCGCCGGCGGACCGCTGGTCGCGAAGTACGCCGGTCGCGCGGGCGACGGGTTCATCGCGACGTCCGGCAAGGGCATGGAGCTCTACACCGAGAAGCTGATCCCGGCGGTCAAGGAAGGTGCGGAGAAGGCCGGGAAGACGTTCGAGGACATCGACCGGATGCTCGAGGTCAAGGTGTCGTACGACCGGGACCCCGCTTCGGCGCTGGAGAACACCAGGTTCTGGGCGCCGTTGTCGCTGACGCCGGAGCAGAAGCACAGCGTGACGAGCGCGACCGAGATGGAGCGGCTGGCCGACGAGCTGCCGATCGAGCAGGTCGCGAAGCGCTGGATCGTCTCGTCCGATCCCGAAGAGGTCGTCAAGCAGTTCCAGCCGTACGTCGACGCCGGTTTCAACCACTTCGTCGTGCACGGCCCGGGCCAGGATCAGGAACGATTCCTGACCCAGTTCACGACGGACGTCCTTCCATTGCTGCGCAAACTGGGCTGACAATCGCCTGGTGGGCGAATACGAGATCTTGCAGGACAGCGACCCGCGGTGCGCCGAGCTGGAAGCAGCCGGCTACCGCGTGGTCGCGGAGTCCTGGGCGGTCCGCCTGCACAACCCGGACCGCGAGCTGCTGGACTCCGCCGTACGCCGTGCCGTCGCCGGCGGACTCGTCATCCGCGAACTCGGTCCCGAGTCGGCCAAGGCACTCCACGCTCTCGAGAAGACCAACGAGCCGGACTACCCCGACACCCCGGCCACCCACCACGAAATCGGTGACCTCGCCAACGTCCGCGCCCTCTGGCCCGACTACCGCGTCTTCGGTGCCTTCGACGGCTCCCGCCTGGTCGGCGCCACCGTCATCCGCGAACACGACGGCCACGGCGACACCGCCTTCACCTCGGTCCTCTCGACCCACCGCCGCCGAGGCGTAGCCCAAGCCGTCAAGGCCGCCTCGATCCTCGCCTTCCTCGACATCGGCATCACCCGCTTCAGCACCGGCGGCGCCGCCACCAACCAAGCAAGCCTCCAAGCCAACCAGTCCCTCGGCTACACCCTCACCGAACGCTGGCGCACCTACGCGCCCTAGTAGGTCGACCCACGCGTGCTCCGCAGCCGCTAGCCTCGTCGCTGCGCTCCTCGTACGCGGCTGCTCCGCGCGCTCCCACCCACCCCCCGGCTTGGCGCCGTGCATCCGTTGCCGGCTGACGCCGGACCTGCGGCTACGGCCGCGGTGCGCTCGCTGCGCTCGCGGTGGCTGCTTGGCCGGCCTTGCTCGCCGGTGGACTGTGGTGGGTGGGGACTGTGGTTGGTTCCGTGGTGAGTGGGACGTGTGGTGAGCCCTCGCGTGCTGCGCGGCCGCTACCTCGTCCCTGCGCTCCTCGGCGCCTCCGCTCTGCGCGCTACCCACCCGCCCCGGGCTTAGCGCCCGTGCATTCGTTCCCGGCTGCCGCCGGGGTCGCACCCGCGGGGCAGTACACAGTCCCCTCGACAGGTGCGATTCGGCGATACCACCGGGCGGTCGCTCGCGCGGTAGCGCGCACGGTCCGGCGTTAGCCGGAAGTCCCGGCGTCAGCCGGAAACGGATATGCCGGCGCTAGCCGGAGGGTGGGCGGGAGCGGCGCGTAGTGCGGCGACGGAGGAGCCGTGCGTAGCACCGCGCGGGGCTGACTCCATTCCCAAGCTCACAACAGTTCCCCGCAACCGCCGTCCTAGCGGAGGTCTTCCGACAAGGACTTGGCGGCTTGGGTTAGGAGGGGGACGGCTCGTTCGACGAGGGATTCGGTCATGCGGCCGGCGGGGCCGGAGATGGAGATGGCTAGGCGGGAGGGGGCGTCGGGGACTGCTACCGCGACGCAGCGGACTCCTACCTCTTGTTCGCCTTCGTCGGTGGCGTAGCCGTGTTCCTCGGCTTGGCGGAGTTGGGCGGTGAAGGCGTCCGGGGTGGTGAGGGTGTTGTCGGTGTGCCTGGGCATGCCGGTGCGGTGGAGGAGATCGCGTACGTCGGACTCCGGAAGCTGGGCCAGGATCGCCTTGCCGACCGCGGTGCAGTGCGGGAGGACGCGGCGGCCGACCTCGGTGAACATGCGCATCGAGTGGCGGGACGGGACCTGGGCCAGGTACACGACCTGGTCGCCGTCGAGCATCGCCATGTTGGCGGACTCGCCGAGCTCGTCGACCAGCCGCGCGAGGTGCGGGCGGGCCCACACACTGAGCATGTGCGAGGAGCTCTCACCGAGCCGGATCAGCTTCGGGCCGAGGACGTACTGCCGCGACGGTTCTTGACGCAGGTACCCGAGGTCGACCAAGGTGCGAACCAGCCGGTGGATCGTCGGCAGCGGGAGGCCGGACGCCGTGGCGAGCTGGGACAGGCCCATCATCCCGCCCGCGTCGGCCATGGTTTCGAGCAGCCCGAACGCGCGCTCGATGGACTGCACGCTGCCGGTGCGGCCCTTGCCGCCGTTCGCTTCCGCCATGGATCCAACCTCTCGAGGGTTTCCGGATGACGGAAGTTTAGCGCCAGATCCCGGAAGGTGGGCACCGTTGCATCTTCCGCAAAGTAGATATTAGTCTCCACAATACGGAACTTCGAGTCCTGGGAGGCGGCCGTATGAGCCTGGAAGATCTGATCGACGAGCTCGATCGGCGGTTGGCCGACGCCGACGCGGCCCTGGCCGCGGACTACCCGGGAGATCGAGGCGCCCGGCAGCCGGTGCACACGGTCTACGTGCCGGCCGACAAGTACGACGGCAACACGGTCAGCGACTGGGGTGCGGAAGCGCGCGCGGCCCTGGAGCAGTACGGCGGGTGCGCGGCCGAGCTGGCCGAGGCACTGGAGTTGCCGCCCGGCCTGGCCGACGAGGTGTACGAGCGTGTCCGCGCCAAGCTCGCTCGAGAGCCGATCGAAGACCTCCGCATCGACTTCGAGGACGGCTACGGGACAAGGTCCGACGAGGAAGAGGACGCCGCCGCCGTAGCTGCAGCCCGCGCACTGACGCAGAGCATGCGAGCCGGTGCGACGGCGGAGGGTGCCGGCGCGGCCGCGCCGTACCACGGGTTGCGGATCAAATCCCTGGAGGCGCCGACGCGGCGGCGGGGGCTGCGGACCTTGGAGCTGTTCGTCCGTGAGTTGTCGGCCGCCGGCGGGCTGACCGATGGCTTCGTGATCACGCTGCCGAAGGTGACGTCGGTCGAGCAGGTCGAGGCGATGGTGACCGTGCTGGCGGCGCTCGAGCGTGAGTACGGCGTACCCGAGTTGAAGTTCGAGATCCAGGTCGAGACCCCGCAGGCGATCCTCGGATCCGACGGGACCGCGTTGATCTCGCGGATGATCAAGGCCGGCGCGCCACGGGTGACGGGCCTGCACTACGGCACGTACGACTATTCGGCCTCGCTCGGTGTGGCCGCGGCGTACCAGAGCATGGAGCATCCCGTCGCCGATCACGCCAAGGACGTGATGCAGCTGGCCGCGGCTGGGACCGGCGTGTTTGTGTCGGACGGCTCCACGAATGTCCTCCCGGTCGGCGACCGCGACGCCGTTCACGCGGCCTGGCGGCTGCATCTGCGGTTGGTACGGCGTTCGCTCGCGCGCGGCATCTACCAGGGCTGGGACATGCACCCGGCCCAGCTGCCGACGCGTTTCGTGGCGACGTACCTCTTCTATCGCGAGGGTCTCAACGAGGCGGCACTCCGGTTGCGCGCGTACCTCGGTCAGGGCGAGTCCGGCTACTTGGACGAGCCCGCGACGGCCGTGGCACTGGCCGGTTTCGTACTGCGCGGTCTCGACTGCGGTGCCGTCGACCCGGTGGAGGTCGACAAGCTCATCGGCGTCGACCTCGCGGCACTTGCACAGTTGGCGCGCCGCCCGGGGCGCGGGCGCTAGCCTCGCGCTATGCGACTGGTTGCGGAGTTCACCACGGAACCGTTCGACGTCGAAGGAACCCCGCCCGCCCACGCCACCGAAGCGCTCCGGGCGGCGCAGGAAGCCGGCCTCGAGTGCGACTTCGGGCCGCTCGGCACGCTGGTGCGCGGTGAGGAGGATCAGCTCCTGCCCGCACTCCCCGGCGTACTGCAAGCCGCGTTCGCCGGCGGTGCGAACCAGGTGACACTGCAGGTACGGCGAGATGCCTGAGCCGCATCCGCTGATCGTCGCGATCACGCCACTCGTCGAGCGGTTGAACGCCGAGCTCGTGGAGCCCGCCGACGCGCGCGACGACGACGTACCGCTCGTCTGGGAAGGCGAGCTGCTGGTTGCCGTCCGTCTCCCGGGCAAACCCGCCGAGGGTGGCGTCCACAGCCTGCTGGCCGAAGTTGCCGACGAGCTCGGCGGGCCGCTGGCCACTCTCAGCCGGGGTCAGAAGCAGCAGGCGGTCCTGCTGCTCGAGGCTCGCGGTGCCTTCGAGTACCGGAAATCGGCCGAGATCGTCGCCGAGGCCCTCGGCGTCACCCGTTTCACCGTCTACAACTACCTCAACCGCGCCCGCTGACGTACGGTTCTTCAACAAACTGTTGACGACGAGCGGGTGGGGTGTCACTCTCTCGTCATACGGAAAGTCGATTTCGGGATTCGAGAAGGTGTGATCCGTGGACCTGCAGGAGTTCAACTCCGCTCCGGCCGACCGGCTGCGTCCGATGCTGGCGGCCTGCTGTGACGTCCCCCGCTGGGTCGACGGGATCCTGGCCAAGCGTCCGTACGGCGACCTCGCCGCACTGACCGCGGTCGCCGACCAGACGCTGCGAGAGCTCGACGACGACGAGGTCGATCGTGCCCTCCAGGCGCACCCGCGGATCGGTGACCGCGCGCAGGGCGCCGGCACCGAGGCCGCCTGGTCGCGGAACGAACAGTCCGGCGTCGGCGACGACCCTGACGTTCGAGAAGCCCTTGCCGAGGGCAACCGTGAGTACGAGCAGCGCTTCGGCCGGGTCTTCCTGATCTGTGCCACGGGTCTGTCGGCGCAGGAGATGCTGACGAGCCTGCGGCAGCGGCTGACGCACGACGAGTCCACTGAGGCCCCCGTCGTACACGAGGAGCTCCGCAAGATCGCGCTGCTCCGCCTCGCCAAGGTGGTGGACGCATGAACGAGCGAAGCGAGTTCATCATCAAGCACAGCGCATCTCGTGTCTCATCCGCGCCCGGAGCGAAGCGAGGACGTGGATGAGCAGCCTCAGTACTCACGTTCTCGACACTGCGCTGGGTCGACCGGCGCAGGGTGTTCCGGTCAGGCTCTACGCCGCCGACGTCGTACTCGCGACCGGTACGACGGATGACGATGGACGGATCGCCGAGTTGGAACCGGCGCTCGCGCCCGGTACGTACCGACTGTGGTTCGACGTCGCCGCGTATGCGGCCGCCTCCGGCCAACACGTCTTCTTTCCGGAGGTCTCCGTGACCTTCACGGTCGCCGACGAGCGGCACTACCACGTCCCGTTGCTGCTCAGCCCGTTCGCCTTTTCCACCTACCGAGGGAGCTGATCGGAATGGCCATCCACCTGGGAGCCAACCAGTACGGCAAAGCCGAGAGCCGCGTCGTCCGGATCTACCGCGACACGCCCCGTCACCAGATCCGCGACCTGAATGTCTCGTCCGCGCTGCGCGGGCAGTTCGAGGCCGCGCACACGACCGGTGACCAGAGCGACGTCCTGCCGACCGACACGCAGAAGAACACCGCGTTCGCGTTCGCCAAGGAGAAGGGTGTCGGCGCGATCGAGGACTACGCGCTGACCCTGGGGGCGCATTTCCTGGACGCCTCGCCGGCGGCGGAGGGCGCGCGGATCGAGGTCGAGGAGTACGCCTGGGAGCGGATCTCCGTCGACGGTTCGCCCCACGATCATTCGTTCGTCCGGTCCGGCAGCGGCGTACGGACGACAGTCGTCAACGTCGAGGGCCGTGGTGACGAGCAGAAGCGGTACGTCGTCTCCGGGCTCCGCGACCTGGTCGTGCTGAAGTCGACCGGGTCCGAGTTCCACGGGTTCCTCAAGGACAAGTACACGACGCTGCCGGAGACGAGCGACCGCATCCTGGCCACGTCGCTGGTCGCCCGCTGGCGTTACGACCACACCGAGGTCGACTGGGACAAGTCGTACGACGAGATCAAGGGACTGCTGCTCGAGCAGTTCGCGAAGATCCACAGTCTCGCCTTGCAGCAGACGCTGTACGGCATGGGTGTGGCCGTGCTGCAGCAGCACCCGGAGGTCGCGGAGATCAAGTTCTCGGCGCCGAACAAGCACCACTTCCTGGTCGACCTGAGCCCGTTCTCGGTGGAGAACCCGGGTGAGGTGTTCATCGCCGCCGATCGCCCGTACGGGCTGATCGAGGCGACCGTGGTCCGGGATGACGCGAGTGACGCCGGTAGTGCGTGGCACGCCGTACCCGGCTTCTGCTGAGGCTTCGCGATGACGACGATCGTGATCGACGGAGCGGCCGTCGTCACTGTCGATCCGGAGCGGCGGGAGTTCATCGGGCATGTGGTTGCTCAAGGCAATCGGATTGTTGCGGTGGGCCCCGGACCCGCACCGGCGTACGACGGGGCGCGGGTGATCGACGGACGCGGATGTCTCGTCACACCCGGCTTCGTCAACACCCATCAGCATCTGTATCAGTGGGTGACGCGCGGTCTCGCCGTGGACGCAACGCTGTTCGGGTGGCTGACCACGCTGTATCCGGTGTGGGAGCGGATCGATGAGGAGTCTGTGCACGTGGCGGCGCAGGCCGCGCTGGCACGGCTCGCGCTGACCGGGTGCACTACGGCGGCCGATCATCACTACGTGTTCCCGCGCGGGGGTGGTGATCTTCTCGGCGCGGAGATTCGCGCCGCGGCCCAGGTCGGGTTGCGATTCCATCCGGCTCGGGGGTCGATGGATCGCGGTCAGAAGGATGGCGGGCTGCCGCCGGACTCGGTGGTCGAGGACCGCGACGAGATCCTCGCCGCTACCGAGGCCGCGATCGACCGGTGGCACGATCCCGCACCGGGTTCGATGCTGCGGATCGTGGTCGGACCGTGCTCGCCGTTCAGCGTGAGTGGGGACCTCATGCGCGAGGCGGCCGAGCTGGCGCGGCGCCGGGGCGTCCATATGCACACGCACCTCGCCGAGACCACGGACGAGGGCGATTGGTGTCGCGAGACGTTCGGCTGCACGCCTCTGGAGTACGCCGCTCAACTCGGGTGGACCGGCTCCGACGTGTGGTTCGCGCACGGTATCCACTTCGACGACTCCGAAATCAAGCAGCTCGGTCAGACCGGCACGGGTATCGCGCACTGCCCCAGCTCCAACGCGCGCCTCGGTGCCGGCATCGCCCGCGCCGCCGACCTCCGCGCCGCCGGCAGTCCCGTCGGTCTAGGCGTGGACGGTGCCGCCAGCAACGAAGCCGGCAGCCTGGTCGAGGAACTCCGCCACGCCTTACTCTTCGCCCGAGCCCGCGGCGGTCCCCAAGCCCTGGACGTCCGTGCCGCCCTGGAAATGGCAACCCTGGACGGCGCCCGAATCCTGGGCCGCGAAGCCGAGATCGGCTCCCTGGAACCCGGCAAGCTAGCCGACTTAGCCGTCTGGCGCCTGGACACCCTCGAACACGCCGGCATTCCCGACCCAGTAGCCGCCCTGGCCCTAGGCACACCCCCACCCCTGGCCCTCCTCCTGGTGAACGGACACCCCGTCGTAGAACACAACACAGTCCTCACCATCGACGAGGAAGCCCTAGCCACCCAGGTAGCCAAGACCCAACACCACCTGACCACCAAGCCCAGCAGCACCTGACCGCCAAGCCCCGATAGCTCCCGGCGGCCCGCCCGGCCAGGGGACATCACCAGATCCCGCGGACCGGCGGCGGACCCGCAGTCAGCCAACCTCCTCACTACGTTTCGCCGGACCGCCAGGCCATCACAAACCCGCGAGTGCGCCCGGCTCCAGGCGCGAGGTGCCGCGACGGCGTCGATCGTGATGGCCTGGCGGTCCGGACCTCCACCACTCACCAAGCCGCCATCGCCCGCCCCAGCACCGCTCAGCGCCGTGCCCGCGGCGCCCAGCCGACCGGGTTGATGAGTGGCGCAGGTCCGCTTGCCGCACGAGAGCCCCGACGCCTGGTGGGGTCGGGGCTCTTGTGCGGGTGGCTAGTGGTGGAGGAGGTGGCCTTCTATCCAGACTGCTTGGACGTCGGCGGGGGTGCCTAGGGTGAAGATTCTGGAGAGGGTTTCGTCGGCGTCGTTGGCGTGGGCTACGCCTACGGCTAAGGGGGAGCCGTCGGCGGGGCGGAGGAGTTGGGCGTCGAAGCGTTTGCCGACGCTCAGGTCGCCGACCTCGGTGTTGAGGCCTAGCGCCTCTGCGCCCGCAAGAGTGGCCAGGTAGAGCAGGTGGGCCGAGCTGAGCGCGAGCCCGTGGTCCGCGAGCAACTGCTGGGCGAAGTACGCCTGCAGCCCCTCCTTCAGCAGCGAGAACCCGGTGCCGGCGCCGACGTCCGACCCAAGAGCCACGCGTACGCCGTGCTGCAGATGCCGACTCAGTGGGAACAGACCGCTCCCGAGCGCGGCGTTGCTGGTCGGGCAATGGGCGACCGCCGCGCCACCAACCCCGAGCATCTTGAGCTCGACGTCGGTCGGGTGGACGTTGTGCGCGAGCACGCACCGCCGGTCGACCAGCCCGTGCCGGTCGTACGTCGTCACGTAGTCACAACCTCCGAAGAGATCGGCGACCGTGGCGATCTCGGCCTCGTTCTCGTTGACATGCGAGGTGAACAGCGCACCCGGGATCGCGTCCATCAGGTCACGGCAGGTGGCGAGGAGCTCATCCGTGCACGAGAGCGAGAACCGCGGCGTCACGGCGTACCGGTTCCGCCCGACGCCGTGCCAACGGTTGGCCAAGGCGAGCGACTCGGCATATGCGCGGACCGGTGTGGTCAGCAACTCAGGTCGCAACAGCCGGTCACTCAGCACGAGCCCGCTGGTGATCCGCAGTCCAAAGCCGGAGGCAGCGTTGAAGAGGGCGTCCATCGCGTCGGCGTAGTGCGCCCCGAATACCAGCGCCGACGTAGTCCCGGCCGCCGCGAGCCCGCGGACGAACTCAGCCGCGACGCCGGTGGCGTATGCGACGTCCGCCATCCGCGCCTCCTCGGGCAGCGCGTACCGATCGAGCCACTCGAGCAGCGGCAGCCCGAGCCCGCCGACGGCCCGGATCTGCGGGAAGTGCACATGCGTGTCCACGAAGCCGGGCAGTACGACGCCGCCGCTCAGGTCGATGACCTGCTCGGCCGGATGCGCCTGCCGGATCTCCAGGAAGGGGCCACGGGCAATGATCACTCCCTCCGTGACCAGCAGACCGGCGTCGGAGTCGACCCGCAGGCTCCCGCCGGTGAACGGGTTGTCCGGAGTATCGAGGAACGTGCCTCGGAAAATGGTCATGCCTTCGCCTCACGCTGGGCCGGCGCGGGGCGACGCTCGGCGGAACGGGCCGACGCGGTGTTCCGCTCGGCGGGTTGAACCGGCGCGGCAGTGTGGCGCTCGGTGGTGAATTGCTGCAGGAGCCAGGCCGCGACGCTGACCGCGATCACGGCCGGTTCCTTGCCGGGCAGGTCGGGGAGTCCGATCGGCGTGATGATGCGGTCGATCGCAGCCTCGGAGTTACCGTCCTCGGCGAGCTTGCGCCGGAATCGCGTCCACTTGGCACTGGATCCGATCAGCCCGATCGTTGCCAGCTGCTCGTTGCGAATCGCGGCATCGCAGAGCGCCGCGTCCTCCGCATGATCATGCGTCATCACCAGCGCATGGGTCCCCGGCGGCAGCTCACCGACCACCAGCTCCGGCAGGACCGGCACGTTGTGCACATGCACCTGAGCGACCGCGTCATCCAGCACCACAAGGCGCTCATCAGTCAGCTGATCGGCCCGCGAATCGACCAGATGAAGCTCGATGTCGTGCCGAGCCAAGATCCGCGCGAGCTCCAGTCCAACATGCCCGATCCCGAAGATCGCGACCGACGGCACCACCGGCAACGGTTCCAGCAACAGCTTCACCTCACCACCACAACACTGAACCCCATGCTGGTACGGCGCTTTGTCCGACAGCGCGACCTCGAGCACCTCAGGCGACGAAGACCCGGACGCGATCAGCTCACGAGAACGTTCGACGGCCAAGGCCTCCAGGTTCCCGCCCCCGACCGTCGACCAAACGTTGTCCGAGGCAACGACCATCTTGGCGCCGGCCTCCCGCGGTGCGTGCCCGCGGACCGACATCACCGTGACCAGCACGCCGGGCCGGCGCCCGGAGCGCAGCAGCTGAACGGCTTTCATCCATTCCATGAGTCGCCACCCCGTGCTCGATCGAGCGCCCAGTAGACGGCCTCAGGTGTGGCCGGCGACGGCAGGTCGACGCTCGTACCCGCGGGCCCGAAGGCAGCCGCGGCCTGGCGCAATGCCTCGCGGACCGAGAAGGCCAGCATCAGCGGCGGCTCGCCTACGGCCTTCGATCCGTAGACCGCGCCGTCCTCGTGTGCCTTCTCCAACAGCCGGACGTTGAACACCTCGGGCATCTCGGAGAACGAAGGCAGCTTGTAGGTACTCGCCGCCTGCGTAGCCAGCCGTCCGCGCCGCTCAGTCGAGCTCTCATCCCAGCGCAGATCCTCGAGCGTCAGCCAGCCCGCCCCCTGGACGAATCCGCCCTCGATCTGACCGATGTCGATCAGCGGGCTCAGACTGTCGCCGACGTCATGCACGATGTCGACCCGCCGGAGTGTGTAGGCGCCGGTGAACCCGTCCACCTCGACCTCGGAGGCTGCAACGCCGTACGCGAAGTACTTGAACGGCTCGCCGTGCATCGCGTTCGCGTCCCAGTGGAGTCCCTCGGTCCGGTAGAACCCGGCCGCCCACAGCTGCACCCGCTGCAGGTAGGCGGCGCGGACGAGCTCGTTCCAGTCCAGCCCGTCACCGGACAGGCCGCGTACGACGCCGTCGACGAAGCGCACGTCGTGTGGGCTGATCCCGAGGCGACCGCCCGCGACCTGCGCGAGCCGTTCCTGGATCTGCTCACAGGCGTTCTTGATCGCCGCACCATTCAGATCCGCACCCGACGACGCTGCCGTCGCCGAGGTGTTCGGCACCTTGTCGGTCCGCGTCGGAGCGAGCCGGACCCGACCGAGCGGAACCCCGAGCGTGGTGGCCGCGACCTGCAGCATCTTGGTGTGCAGGCCCTGCCCCATCTCCGTTCCGCCATGGTTGATCAGCACCGACCCGTCCTTGTAGACGTGAACAAGAGCGCCGGCCTGGTTGAAGGTGGTCAGGTTGAACGAGATGCCGAACTTCACCGGCGTCATCGCCAACGCGCGCTTCACATGAGCGTGCGAGGCGTTGAAGGACGCGATCTCGGAAGCCCGGCGTACGACGTCCCCACCGGCGAGCACCTGGCTCCAGCAGGAGTCCAACCGGTCCGCGTGGCGCACGGGTTGCCCGTACGGCGTCGAGTCGCCAACTTGGTAGAAGTTCCGCCGACGCAGCTCGAGAGCGTCGTACCCGAGCAGCGGCGCGCACCGGCCGAGGATGTCCTCGATCACGAGCATTCCCTGCGGCCCGCCGAACCCACGGAACGCGGTCTGCGACGTCTTGTTCGTCTGCGCGATCTGTCCCTCGACGCGGACGTTGGGGATCTCGTAAGCGTTGTCGATGTGGCACATGGCTCGCGCCAGCACCGGCTCGGACAAGTCGAGGCTCCAGCCGCCGTCCGCGGTCAGCGTGGCGTCGAGCGCCACCAAACGGCCCTCTGAGTCAAAGCCCACCCGCCACGAGCTGTGGAACCCGTGCCGCTTGCCGGACATCGTCATGTCCTGCGTGCGGTTGAGCCGCAACCGGACCGGCCGACCGGTCAGCGTCGCACCGAGCGCCGCGATCGCGGCGAAGCCGTGCGGCTGCATCTCCTTGCCGCCGAAGCCGCCGCCCATCCGAAGGCACTGCACAGTCACCGCATGGCTGGCCAGACCGAGCACATGCGCAACAATCTCCTGCGTCTCCGACGGGTGCTGCGTACTGCTCTGCACGAAGATCTGGCCGCCCTCGTCGACCAGAGCCAGCGCCGCATGCGTCTCCAGGTAGAAGTGCTCCTGCCCGGCGAACTCGAGCTCGCCACTGAAGACATGCGCCGCGGAACTGAGTGCAGCATCGACATCGCCACGCTCCAGGTGCCGCCCGATGCCCTGGAAGCTCTTGGCCGCGATCGCCTCGCGCACCGTCACGAGGGACGGCAGCGGCTCGTACTCGACCTCCACCGCCAGCGCCCCGAGTCGCGCGGCCTCCAACGTCTCCGCGAGCACCCAGCACACCGCGTGCCCGTTGAACATCACCTCACCCGGGAACAACGGCTCGTCGTGCTTCACCCCAGCGTCGTTCACCCCCGGTACGTCGTCCGCCGTCAGCACCCGCACCACACCAGGGACGTCGTACGCCGGTTTCACCCGAAGTGCCGTGATCCGCGCATGCGCGTGCGACGACTGCACCGGCCAGGCGTGCAGGACATCGCGCGTCCGTTGCACGAGATCGTCGGTGTAGAGCGCAGCACCCGTGACGTGCAGCGCCGCGCTCTCATGCGGCATCGGTACGCCGACAACAGCCTGAGCCGGCCGTTCGGACAACGAGCTCATGCGCTCGCCTCCTCTCCAGCAAAGTAGAAGCGGAGCAACGACTGGCCGAGCATCGCCGAGCGGTACGACGCACTCGCCCTGTGATCGTCCATCGGCGTACCCTCCCCAGCCATCACCCCGGCCGCCTCGCGGACCGTGAGTTCGGTCCACGGCCGACCGATCAGCGCGGCCTCGGTGGCGCGCGCCCGCAGCGGCGTGGCCGCTACCCCGCCGAGCCCGATCTTGGCCTCACGGACGACGCCGTCCACCACGTCCACGGCGTACCCGATAGCGACGCTCGAGATGTCGTCGAAGCGCCGCTTGGCGATCTTGTGGAAGGCGATCAGTGGGGCGAGCGGCAGCGGAAACACGATCGTCCTGATCAGCTCATCGGCGGCCTTCACGGTCTGCCGGTAGCCGGTGAAGTAGTCCGCGAGCGGAACCACGCGCTCACCTCTGCGAGACGCGAGTACGAGGGATGCGTCGAGCGCGAGCAGCGCGGGCGGAGTGTCGCCGATCGGCGACCCGGTCCCCAGGTTGCCGCCGATGGTGGCGCCGTTGCGGATCAACCGGGACGCGAACTGCGGAAACATCTCGGCCAGCAGCGGTACGCGCCCGGCCAGCCGCCGCTCGATCTCGGTCAGCGTCAGCGCCGCGCCGATCCGGACCTCGTCCGGCCCGAACGCGAACTCCCGCAGCTCGGCCAGCCGGTCGACGGCAACGGTCAGCGGCGGCCGCGAACCGAAGATGTTCACCTGTACGCCGAGATCGGTCGACCCGGCCACGAGCTCCGCATCCGGCCGATCCGCCAGCAGACCGAGGACAGCGTCGAGCGATGCCGGCCGGACGAACTCAGCCTCACCGGACGCCATTCCGGTAGTCGCGGGCGGGGGCGGCGGCGAGTCCTGGCGGACGGCGAGCGCGTCGTTCTCGGCCGGGTCGCCGAGTGCGTACGCCGCGTCCCGGATCGGCCGGTACCCGGTGCAGCGGCACAGGTTCCCGCTCAGTGAGTGCAGGTCGAATCCATTGGGGCCGTGCTCGTGATCTTCCGTGGTGGACGTCGTACGGCCGGGCCGGTAGTACTCGGCGGCCATGCTGCAGACGAAGCCCGGAGTACAGAAGCCACACTGCGAACCACCCCGGACGGCCATCTCCTCCTGCACCGGGTGCAGCTCCGCCGGCGATCCCAGGCCCTCGGAGGTGACGATCTCCTGGCCGTCCAGCGCGGCGATCGGCAACAGACACGCGTTCACCGCGGTCCACTCGGTCGGGCTGTCGATGCCGGGCCGTGCGACGAGCACCGAGCAGGCGCCGCACTCACCCTCGGCGCAGCCCTCCTTGGCGCCGGTCAGGCCTCGGTCGCGGAGCCAGTCCAGCACGGTGGTGTGTACGGCGACGTCGCCGATCGCGGTGTCCTCGCCGTTCACCTTCAGAGCCGGTGCACGGAGTGCTTGAGTGGTCATCGGTTACTGCTCCAGCGTGTTCTTGCACTATGGATCGGGTTGGCGTCGGAGAGGAAGTCGTCGAACCGGTATCCGGCGATCTTCGCGATCTCGAGCAGCGCGGCGGCGTGTTCCTGGTTCTCGCAGTTGTCCAGGCGCTCCCGGCCCTGCTCGACGATCCGGGCGAACGAGTCCGCGTCCCGGACCGAGATCACCAGCGGGAAGCCGAACCGCTCCCGGTACGCCTCGGTGATCGTGGCCAGCTCGTCACGCTCCGGATCGGCGAGGAAAGTGAGGCCCTTGTCCGACTGGTCGCGCAGCGACGCCTCGCCGCTGAGGCCCTCGGCGACGAACTGGGAGCCGAGCTGCGGGTACGCCTCGATCAGCTGCCGCTGCTCGTCGTGCGAACCGGAGAACAGAGCCTCTTGGAAGGACCGGCGCAGTGCGTGGGTGTCAGCGAAGGGGCGCATGTCCCAGGCCCGCTCGACCGCCCAGCGCGGACCCTGGAAGAGGCCGGCGAACGTCTCGACGAACTCCTCGCGGCTCATCTTGTTCACCTGGTCCAGCCGGACCGAGTCACCCGGCTGCCCGGCGACGGCTGGTCCGTAGTCCTTGCCGACGTGGTGGAACAGGATGTTCAGGCCGATCGCGGTCAGGCTGCCCAGGGTGATGCCGCTGCCGAAGATGATCTCGGCCCAGCCCGGCACGGCCTGGGCGACCTGCGGCTGCGCGGTGACGTACATGGCCAGGCCGACGCTGGTCGCCACGATGACGACGTTGCGGTGGTCGTGGAAGTCGACCTTGGCCAGGGTCTGGAAGCCGACGACGGCCACGGTGGCGAACATCGCCAGCGCCGCGCCACCCAGTACCGGGTGCGGGATGCCCGCAACGACCGCGCCGGCCTTCGGCACCAGGCCGAGCAGGATCATGATCCCGCCGGCCGCCGCGACCACCCAGCGGCTGCGGATCCGGGTCAGCCGGACCAGGCCGACGTTCTCGGCGAAACACGTGTAGGGGAAGGAGTTGAAGACGCCGCCGATCGTGGTGGCCAGGCCGTCGGCGCGCAGCGCACGGGCGATGTCGTCCTTGCCGATCCGCTTCTCGACGATCTCGCCGGTGGCGAACACGTCACCGGTCGTCTCCACCGCGGTGATCAGCATGACCACGACCATCGAGATGATCGCCGCGATCGAGAACTTCGGCCAGCCGAAGTAGAACGGTGTGGTCACGCCGACCCAGGCCGACTCCCCGACCGCGCCGAAGTGCGCGTCCCCGAAGGCCCAGGCGACTGCCGTTCCGACGACCAGGCCGGCCAGGACGGCGATCGTGGCCATGAAGCCCTTGAAGACCCGCTGGATCAGCACGATCAGGCCCAGCGTGCCCAGCGCGTAGGCCAGGTTCTTGCCGCTGGTCGGGTCGGCCGTCGGGCCGGCGCCGCCGACCGCGTCCCCGGCCGCCACCGGCAGCAGCGCCAGGCCGATGATCGTGATCACCGAGCCGGTCACCACTGGCGGGAAAAACCGGATCAGCTTGCTGAAGTACGGCGCGATGAAGAAGGTGGCCAGACCGGCGACCAGTACGGCGCCGTAGATCACCAGCAGCCCGCTGGTCCCGCCGCCCGCGGCCAGGCCGATCGCGATCATCGGCGACACCGCCGTGAACGTGACGCCCTGCAGCAGCGGCAGCCGGACACCGACCTTCCAGAACCCGACCGACTGGATGATCGACGCGATACCGCAGGTGAACAGGTCCGCGTTGATCAGGTGGATGAGTTGCTGGGTGGTAAGCCCGATCGAGTTCGCCAGCAGGATCGGTACGATCACCGCTCCGGCGTAGAACGCGAGTACGTGCTGGGTGCCGTAGACGGCGAGCTTGCCGACCGGCAGAACCTCGTCGACGGGATGGCGGCTGGCGCGGCGGCTCGGTCGCAGGGTGGCCTTCATCGGGTCACGCTCCTTGGCGTCGTGAGGTTTGACCTGCACGCCAGCATCGGCTCATCGCGACCGCGATTGCACCCGATGAACCTCCGAAGTTGAACCGTGGATGAACCCTAGGCTTTGGAGGATCACACAATCAGAGCGATTTGAGGGCCAGGAAGACGTCGACCCGGTCCTCGAGGGTCGACAGATCGCGTCCGGTCAGTTGCTCCACGCGTTCGATCCGGTAGCGAACGGTGTTGACGTGCAGATGCAGCGACTCCGCCGTACGGGCCCACGAACCCGAGCAGGCGAGGAATTCCTGCAGGGTTGTGAGCAGGTCGGCATGGGTTCGGCGGTCGTGCTCGAGCACCGGCCCGAGCACCCGGTGCGAGTACGTACGCCGTACGTCGTCGGGCAGCGTCGCGAGCAGGAGCACGTGGGACGCGACCTCGTCCGAGGTGACCACCGACACCGGTGCCCGCCCAGCGCCGGCGGCCCGTTGAGCGAAGCGTGCTTCCTCGAGGGCACCGGCCAGCGCGTCGACCATGGTCTCGCCACTGATCCCGACCGCGAGCCGGCCGCGATGGAGCCCGGGCGCGAGCCGGCCGAAGGCCAGGCGGAGCTGCTCAGGGAGCCCGGGTGTGGAGGGGAGGAAGCCGACCAGCAGACCGTCGCGGCCCGGCGCGACCACGGCCGGTCCCACCGTCAGCGCGACGTCCTCCAGCAGGCTGAGCGCGACCTCGCTCGGCCCGTCGTCCCGGAGTTCGGTCACCGCGACCACCATCGGCCGCTCCGCATGGGATCCGGCCTGCCGGAGCCGCGCGGAAACCTCCGCGTGCGGTGCTCCGGACTCGACCAGCGCCAGCGCATCCGCCACCAGCGGTCGCAGGGCCCGGCGCCCTTCGTCCCGCCGGGCGCGGTCCAGCGAGGCGATCGCGCACAGTTCGTGCACGGCCTCGACATGATCGCCGGACCACTCCGTGTGGTCGCCTTCGATCACCAGCACCCACGCCGTCAACCGGTTGCCCAGCCCCGAACCGACCGGGAACAGGCTGTACGACCCGTCGCCCACCGTGGCCACCGCGGGGGTCCGATCGGCCGTCAGGAACCGCCGGGTGACCGCGTCGAGCGTCGCGTCGTCGAGCTCACCAGGCCCTGGTACGACGTGGCGCCCGGTCGGAGTGAGCACTCGGCAGTCGTGGCCGATCTCGGTGGAGATCCGGGCTGCGAGCTCGTCGAGACTGCGGCCGGCCGCGATCGACGACAGCAGCTGGCGCTGACGGACCAGACTCGCGGACAGTCGGGCCCCGGTCTCGGCCGATCCGGCGGCAGCGACGTACTCGGTGACGTCGGCGAACGCGATCTCGATCGGCACCTCGACGAGCGTCACCTCGTGCCGGTGGCAGGCCTCCAGCAGGTCGGCCGGCACCTCGCCGAGCAACGCCTTGCCGGCCAGGATCGTGGTGGCGCCGCGGCCGGCCATCGAGGCGACGAACACCTCGCTGTCCGCGGCTCGCCGGCGCCAGACCAGGCCGGTCAGGACCACCTCGCCGCCGTTCAGGTAGCGGCCGGGTTCGAGCAGGTCGGTGGTGACGAGCCGGCCGATCGGGCGGTCCAGCACCCTGCCGGCCGAGTGCAGCAGGCGAAGCCCGAGCTCGGGCGCGTCGAGCAGTTCGGCCAGCAACACGACGTACCTCCCTCGGACCCGGGGTGTTTAGAGGAACGTACAACGCGCGCCCGCACGTGAGACAGCGTTCCGGCCGGCTGCCCCTGAGCTTGGCCGGAGGGTTGACGCTCCCGACCTGGGCGTCTTATGGTCATTTCGCAGAACAGAAATCAACTTCCGCAATACGGAAACTTGGAGTTGTGATGAGCCACCCGCTGCGCCACACGGTGAACTGCTCGCTGCTGTTCACCGAGCTGCCCTTGCTGGAGCGGCCGGAGGCCGCCCGGCGCGCCGGTTTCAGCGCCGTCGAGTTCTGGTGGCCGTTCGTCGAGGCCGTGCCGCCGGACCGGCAGGTCGACGCGTTCGTGACCGCGATCGCCGACGCCGGCGTTCAGCTGACCGGTCTCAACTTCGTCGCCGGCGACATGCCCGGCGGCGACCGGGGGCTGGTGTCCTGGCCGAAGCGGTCGAGCGAGTTCCGCGACAACGTCGACGTCACCGTCGGGATCGGCGAGCGGCTCGGCTGCCAGGGATTCAACGCCCTCTACGGCAACCGGGACGACGCGAGCTCCGAGCGTGAGCAGGATGACCTCGCGGTCGAGAACCTCGCGCTGGCCGCCGGTGTGGCGGGCCGGATCGGTGCCACCGTGCTGGTCGAGCCGGTCAGCGGCGCGGACCGGTACCCGCTGCGGACCGCGGCCGACGCGCTGGGCGTGATCGATCGCGTCCAGGCGGCGTACGACGTACCGAACCTCGGCCTGCTCGCGGACCTCTACCACCTCGCGGTCAACGGCGACGACGTCGACCAGGTGATCGCGGACCACACCGACCGGGTCGCGCACGTCCAGATCGCCGACGCACCAGGCCGCAACGAACCCGGCACCGGCACCCTCCCGCTCGACCGGCAGCTCAGCGCCCTCGCGGCGAACGGCTACACCGGCTGGGTCGGACTCGAGTACAAGCCGTCCACCAGCACCGACGAAAGCTTCGGCTGGCTGCCGTTCGACCGCCGCTGACACCCCTAGGAGACCTCACAT
Organism: Kribbella sp. NPDC026596; assembly: GCF_040638415.1. Lineage (NCBI taxonomy): Bacteria > Bacillati > Actinomycetota > Actinomycetes > Propionibacteriales > Kribbellaceae > Kribbella > Kribbella sp. NPDC026596. The sequence goes on from NZ_JBEZYF010000012.1 coordinate 67,823, forward strand.
GACGAACCTTGCTTTCATCGGCCTCGGGATCATGGGCAACCCGATGGCTGTTCACCTGGTCAACGCCGGTCACTCCGTGGCCGGTCTCGACCGGAGCCCGGAGCGGACCCAGACCCTCGTCGACGCCGGCGGCCGCGCGGCCGCCTCGATCGCCGACGCGGTCAAGGGCGCCGACGTGGTCTGCGTGATGGTGCCGGACTCGCCCGACGTCCAGGACGTCCTCGAGGGCGAGGACGGTGTCTTCCAGCAGGCCGAGACCGGCACGCTGATCATCGACTTCTCCAGCATCCGCCCCGACGTCACGCAGCAGCTCGCCGAGCAGGCGCGGGCGCTCGGCTTCCGGATGCTCGACGCGCCGGTCTCCGGTGGCGAGGCGGGCGCCAAGAACGCCGCGCTGTCGATCATGGTCGGCGGTGAGGCGGACGACTTCGCCACCGCCAAGCCGCTGTTCGACGCCGTCGGCAAGACCGTCGTCCACGTGGGTCCGAGCGGGTCGGGTCAGACCGTCAAGGCCGCGAACCAGCTGATCGTCGCCGCCAACATCCAGGCCGTGGCCGAGGCCGTGGTCTTCCTGGAGGCGTACGGCGTCGACACCAAGGCGGCCCTGGAAGTCCTCGGTGGTGGCCTGGCCGGTTCCGCCGTACTGAACCAGAAGAAGGAGAACATGCTGTCCCGCTCCTTCCAGCCCGGCTTCCGGATCGACCTGCACTACAAGGACATGGGCATCGTCACCGCGGCCGCGCGGGAGGCGGGTGTCGTCGTACCGCTCGGCGCCCTGGTGGCCCAGCTGGTCGCGTCCGCCCGGGCCAACGGCGACGGCGGTCTCGACCACTCCGCGCTGCTGCGTGGCGTGGAGCGCCTGTCCGGAAAGGCGATTGGCTGATGGCCCGCATGCGCGCGGTCGACGCCGCGGTTCTGATCCTGGAGAAGGAAGGGTCCACGCAGGCGTTCGGGCTGCCCGGCGCCGCGATCAACCCGTTCTACAGCGCGATGCGGCAGCACGGCGGCATCAAGCACGTGCTTGCCCGGCACGTCGAGGGCGCCTCGCACATGGCCGAGGGCTACACCCGGGCCAAGGCCGGCAACATCGGGGTCTGCATCGGTACGTCGGGACCGGCCGGAACCGACATGATCACCGGCCTGTACTCGGCGTCGGCCGACTCGATCCCGATCCTGTGCATCACCGGCCAGGCGCCGGTCGCCAAGCTCCACAAGGAGGACTTCCAGGCGGTTGACATCGCCTCGATCGCCAAGCCGGTCGCGAAGTGGGCGGTCACCGTGATGGAGGCCGCGCAGGTGCCGGGGACGTTCCAGAAGGCGTTCCAGCTGATGCGCGACGGTCGTCCGGGTCCGGTGCTGATCGACCTGCCGCTGGACGTGCAACTGGCCCAGATCGAGTTCGACATCGAGACCTACGAGCCGTTGCCGGTGTCCCGCCCGGCGGCGACCCGGGCGCAGGCCGAGAAGGTGCTCACGATGCTGGCGGCCGCCGAGCGACCGCTGATCGTCGCCGGTGGCGGGGTCGTCAACGCGGACGCGGCTGACCTGCTGGTCGAATTCGCGGAGCTGACCGGGATTCCCGTCGTACCGACGTTGATGGGCTGGGGCACGCTGCCGGACGACCACCCGCTGATGGCGGGCATGGTGGGGCTGCAGACGTCGCACCGCTACGGCAACGCGACCATGCTGTCCTCGGATCTGGTCCTCGGTATCGGCAACCGCTGGGCCAACCGGCACACTGGCGGTCTGGACGTGTACCGGGGCGAGCGGAAGTTCATCCACGTCGACATCGAGCCGACGCAGATCGGTCGGGTGTTCGCGCCGGACTACGGGGTCGTGTCGGACGCTCGCGCCGCTTTGGAGATGTTTGTCGAGGTGGCGCGTGAGTGGGCTGCCGAGGGCAAGTTGGCCGACCGGTCCACGTGGGCTGCGGAGTGCCGCAAGCGGCGTACGGAACTGCAGCGGAAGACGCACTTCGATGTGGTGCCGATCAAGCCACAGCGCGTGTACGAGGAGATGAACCGGGCATTCGGGCCGGACGTCCGCTACGTCAGCACGATCGGGTTGTCGCAGATCCAGGCCGCGCAGATGCTGCACGTGTACCGGCCGCGGCACTGGATCAACGCCGGTCAGGCCGGGCCGCTCGGGTGGACCGTGCCGGCCACGCTGGGGGTCGCGGTCGCGGATCCCGACAGCACGGTGGTGGCGTTGTCGGGTGACTACGACTTCCAGTTCCTGATCGAGGAACTGGCGGTCGGGGCGCAGTTCAACATCCCGTACATCCACGTCGTCGTAAACAACTCCTACCTCGGGCTGATCCGGCAGGCGCAGCGCGGGTTCGACATGGACTTCTGCGTGCAGCTGTCGTTCGAGAACATCAACAGCCCCGAGGTCAACGGGTACGGCGTCGACCACGTGAAGGTCGCGGAAGGCCTTGGCTGCAAGGCGTTGCGGGTGTTCGAGCCGGACGGCATCCTGCCGGCGCTGGAGCAGGCCAAGAAGCTGATGGTCGAGCACCGGGTCCCGATCGTGGTCGAGGTCATCCTGGAGCGCATCACGAACGTGTCGATGGGCCTGGAGATCGACAACATCGTCGAGTTCGAGGACGTGGCCGAGGTCCCCGAGGACGCACCCACCGCGCTCGCGCTGCTCGACTGATGTTCCGGGTGATTGTTGCCTCTGACAAGTTCAAGGGCAGCCTGACCAGCGCCGAGGTGGCGACCGCGGTCGGCGTCGGACTCCGCCGAGTCCACCCCGACACCACCGTGGTCCCCATCCCAGTAGCCGACGGCGGCGACGGCACGTTAACCGCCGCCGTCACCGCGGGCTTCACGCTGGTCCCGGTAACCGCCACAGGCCCCACCGGCGAACCAGTCCCCACGGGCTACGCCCACGACCCCGTCCCCGCCGCGCCAACCAACGGGCGCGGCGCCGGGGCGGCGTCCGCGCGTGGAGGCTCCGGTACTCGCGGCGAGTCCGGTGCTTGTGGTGATGTCGCGGTTGTGGAGTTGGCTGATGTTTGTGGGCTGGTTCGGCTGCCGGGTGGGCGGCGGGCGCCGATGGGTGCCAGCTCTCGTGGGGCCGGCGAGGTGATTGCGGCGGCTCTTGACGCGGGGTGCCGGAAGATCACCCTTGGGATCGGCGGTAGCGCGTCCACCGACGGTGGGGTCGGCCTCGTCCAGGCGCTGGGTGCGCGGCTCGTGGGTGGGGATCTGGCCAGCGCGACCTCGCTCGACCTGACCGCGCTGCGCCGGCGGCTGGAGGGGGTGGAGGTTGTCGTTGCCTGCGACGTGGATAACCCGCTGACCGGTCCTGATGGTGCCGCTGCCGTTTACGGTCCGCAGAAGGGCGCCGACCAGGCGCAGGTGGCCGAGCTTGATGCCCGACTGAGTCGCTGGGCCGACCTTGTGGCGCGGGAGACCGGGAAGGATCTCCGTGACGAGCCCGGGGCCGGCGCGGCGGGTGGGGTGGGGTTCGCCGCGCTGGCTCTGCTGGGTGCCGAGCTCAGGCCGGGGATCGACCTCGTGCTCGAGTTGGTCGGCTTCCACGAGCAGCTCGCCGGCGCGGATCTGGTGATCACCGGAGAAGGTGCCCTGGACGACCAGACGCTGCATGGCAAGGCGGTCGCGGGTGTCGCGGCGGGAGCGAAGGACATTCCGGTGGTAGCTGTCTGCGGCGTCAATCACCTGGAGCCTCAGCAACTGCGCAACGCTGGGGTACGGGCGGCGTACGCGCTGACTGAGTTGGAGCCGGACGTCAACCGGTGCATCGCCGAACCGCGGCCTCTGCTGGAGCGGATCGGGGAACGGATCGCGGTGGAGCACCTTACGATGACAGCAACCGAGAGGGGCATCGCATGAACGAGCGAAGCGAGTTCATCGTCAAGCACAGTGCGCCTCGTCGCTCATCCGCGCCCGGAGCGAAGCGAGGACGTGGATGAGCTTGCTGGACCTCGTGATCCGGGCTCGCCGGGCGGTGCGTACGGCGGGCGAGACGGCCTGTGCCGTCGGGGTCCGGGACGGGCGGATCGTCGCGATCGCGCCGTACGACGCCGATCTCGACGCCGCCACGGACGTGCGGCTGGCCGAGGACGAAGTACTGCTCCCGGGTCTGATCGACTCCCACGTGCACGTCAACGACCCCGGCCGTACCGAGTGGGAAGGCTTCACCTCCGCAACGCGCGCCGCCGCGGCCGGTGGTGTCACCACGATCATCGACATGCCGCTCAACAGCATCCCGCCGACCTGCGACCCGCCGGCGCTCGACCTCAAACGCAAGACAGCCCAGACCCAGGCGTACGTCGACGTCGGCTTCTGGGGCGGCGCGATCCCGGGGAACGTCCCCGAGCTCCGCCCACTCCACGAGGCCGGCGTCTTCGGCTTCAAGTGCTTCCTGCTGCACTCGGGCGTCGAGGAGTTCCCGCCGCTGGACCCCGCGCAGGTCGAGGCTGCGATGCGCGAGATCAGCGCGTTCGACGGCTTGCTGATCGTGCACGCCGAGGACGCCCACCGGATCGACGACGCGCCGCCGGCGAACGGCAGAAGCTACCTCGACTTCCTGCACTCCCGCCCACGCGAAGCGGAGAACGAGGCCGTCGCGCACGTCATCGAGCTGGCCCGCGCGACCGGCTGTCGCGTGCACATCCTGCACGTCTCCAGCGCCGAGGTCCTGCCGATCATCGCCAAGGCGCGCGACAACGGCGTCCGGATCACCGCCGAGACCTGCCCGCACTACCTGACCTTCACCGCGGAGGAGATCCCCGACGGCGCGACGCAGTACAAGTGCTGCCCGCCGATCCGCGAGGCCGCCAACCGCGACCTCCTCTGGGACGGGCTCAGAGACGGCACGATCGACCTGGTTGTCTCCGACCATTCGCCGTCGACGATCGACCTCAAGAACCTGGACACCGGCGACTTCGGCACCGCCTGGGGTGGCATCGCCTCGCTGCAGCTCGGCCTGCCGGCGGTCTGGACCGAGGCCCGCCGCCGCGGCTTCACACTGACCGACGTCGCCCGCTGGATGTCCGCCGCCCCGGCCGCGCAGACCGGATTGCGCACCAAGGGCCGGCTCGAGGTCGGCTACGACGCCGACTTCTGCGTCCTCGCCCCCGACGAGTCCTTCGTCGTGGACGCGAAGACCCTGCGCCACAAGAACGCCATCACGCCGTACGACGGACGCACGCTCGACAGCGTCGTTCGCAGCACCTGGCTAAGGGGCCAACCCGTCGACAGTGAAGCCGGCCCCCGTGGCCGCCTGCTGACCCGAGGAGGACAAGGATGAGCTACTACGCCCCGAAGGGTGGACTGCCCGCGCAGACCGACCTCACCACCGACCGCGCGGTCTTCACCGAGGCGTACGCCGTCCTCCCGCGCGGCACGATGCGCGACATCGTCACCAGCCGGCTCCCGTTCTGGGAGGACACCCGGCTGTGGGTGATCGCCCGGCCGCTGTCCGGGTTCGCCGAGACGTTCTCGCAGTACATCGTCGAGGTCGCGCCGGGCGGCGGCAGCGACAAGCCGGAGACCGACCCGGCCGCCGAGGCCGTCCTGTTCGTTGTCCAAGGCAACTTGGTACTCACGGTCGCCGGCGAGAAGCACGCACTCGCGCCGGGCGGGTACGCGTTCCTGCCACCGGGCGGCGACTGGACCCTGCGGAACACGAGTGACGCGGTCGCCACCTTCCACCTCGTCCGCAAGGCGTACGAGCGGATCGAGGGCATCGACGTACCGCCGGCCTTCGTCACCAACGAGGCCGACGTCGAGGGCATCGCGATGCCGGGCACCGAGGGCCGCTGGAAGACCCAGCGGTTCGCCGATCCGGACGACGTACGGCACGACATGCACGTCAACATCGTCAGCTTCGAGCCCGGCGGCGTGATCCCGTTCCCCGAGACCCACGTGATGGAGCACGGCCTCTACGTCCTCGAGGGCAAGGCCGTCTACCTCCTCAACAAGGACTGGGTCGAGGTCCAGGCGGGCGACTTCATGTGGCTCCGGGCCTTCTGCCCGCAAGCCTGCTACGCCGGCGGCCCGGGCCGTTTCCGCTACCTCTTGTACAAGGACGTCAACCGCCACCCGAAGCTGACGATCTGACTCAGCTGGAGATCGTCACCGGGCGTTCGGGTGCGATCAGGGGGTCCGTGATCAGGCGGGCGTGGCGCTCGACGTCGTAGCGGGCGCCGTCGTACGCGAGGCGCTGGCGTTCGAGGCCCTCGGAGAGGAAGCCCGCGCCGGCGGCGACCGCGCAGGACGCGGGGTTGTTGAGGCGATGCCCGAGCTCGAGCCGGTAGAGGCCGGCGTCGTGGTGGGCCCAGCCGGCGAGGGCGCGGAGCGCGTCCCGGGCGACGCCTTGCCCGCGGACGTCGGCGAGGGTCCAGTACCACGTCCAGCCCACCTGGTGCCGGTCGATGTTCGTCACCGCCACGCACCCGATCGGGTGGTCGTCGGCGTCCGCGACGGCGTAAACATGCCCGTTGTCCAGGTCGGCGACCCGCCCGATCCAGTCCACCGCCGAGGCCCGGTCCACGATCCCGCCCTGCGTCCGCATCTCGGGATCCCGGTGCGCCGCCGCCAGCCGCAACGCATCCGCCGTCCGCCACCGTCGCAGCCCCAGCTGCCCGAGCGCGTATCCCATTCGTCGAATCTACCGCTCGGTTCCGTCCTACGGACCCGCGTACGGCGCGTTATGTCCGGCGCGGGCAGGAGAGGATAGGGCGCATGGGATATCTGGATTTCAGGGATCAGGTTGTCGTGGTGACCGGCGCCAGCAGCGGGATCGGGGCCGCGGCGGCGGCCGGGTTCGCGGAGACCGGGGCGACGCTCGCCCTGCACTACCACCGCAACTCCGACGGCGCGAAGCACACGGTGGGTGCGGTGCAGACGGCCGGCGGTACGGCGTCCCTGCACCAGGCGGACCTGGCCGACCCGAAGTCGGCCGACGCGTTCATCGACGACGTACTCGCGGAGCACGGCCGGATCGACGTACTGGTGAACAACGCCGGTGACCTGGTCAAGCGGACCGCGGTGGCCGACGTACCGGACGAGGAGTTCCACCGGATCCTGGACGTGAACCTGACGTCGGTGTTCGCGCTCAGCCGCCGGATCGTGCCGGTGTTCCGCGCCCAGGGCGGTGGCGCGATCGTCAACGTGACCTCGATCGCCGGCCGCAACGGCGGTGGCGGCGGGTCGGTCGTCTACGCGACCAGCAAGGGCGCGGTCAGCACCTTCACCCGCGGCCTGGCCAAGGAGCTCGCGCCCGAGGGCATCCGGGTCAACGCGATCGCGCCCGGTGTCATCAAGACCCCGTTCCACGACCGGCACACCGGCGACGAGCAGCTGACCGCGCTGGTCGGCACCATCCCGATGGGCCGCACCGGCACCCCGCACGAGTGCGTCGGCACCATCCTCTTCCTCGCCTCCGACCGGATGGCCTCCTACGTCACCGGCCAGATCATCGAGGTCAACGGCGGCCAACTGATGCCGTAGGCGGACTCCCGCCACTCACCAACCTCGATCCGTCGCCCCGCTGCACGCTCACCGGTTGGTGCAGCCGAGCTTGGATCGGGGTTTGGTGAGTGGCGGAGGTCCGGCTCAGCGGGACAAGGTGCGGAAGCGGTGGGCGGAGAGGGGGAGGAAGACTGCGATCAGTAGGGCAGGCGCGATGAGGGCGGCCAGTTCGGCGTGGGTGCCGATCCAGGTCGCGGTGGCCGACGGGTCGGGGTTGCCGAAGAGGGCACGGGAGGCGGTGGCCGTCGCGGACAGCGGGTTCCACTGCGCGATGGTGCCGAGCCAGGACGGCATCGTCGAGGTGGCGACGAAGGCGCTGGACAGGAAGCCGATAGGCCAGACCAAGACCTGGACCATCGTCACGCTCTGCGCGTTCTTCACCGTCAGTCCAATGAAAATCCCCATCCACAGCAACGCGAACCGCAGCAGCAGGAGCAACCCGAACGCGCCCAGCGCAGACAGAAGCCCCTCGTGCCACCGCCAGCCGAGCGCGAGCCCGGTCGCGACCAGCACGAGCAGCGTCACCGCCGAGTCGAGCATGTCCGCGATGCACCGCCCGAGGACGACCGCCGCCGAGCTCATTGGCAGCGACCGGAAGCGGTCCGTCACTCCCTTGTCCTTGTCCTGAGTGACCGCGGTCATCGTGCCCTCCAGCCCGAAGAGCATCGACAGCGCGAAGATCCCCGGCACGAGGAGCTCGTAGTACGACTCACCGTCGGGGAAGTCCATCGCGCCGCCCAGCAACGCGCCGAACATCAGCAACATCAGCACCGGGAAGAACCAGTTGAAGATCACGATCCCCGGCTGCATCCGCCAGTGCACCAGCGTCCGCCGCGCGATCGTCCAACTGTCCGCCAGTGCCCAGCCAAACGCCGTCATGCGGCTACCTCCGGTCCGGTCAGGTGTAGGAAGACCTCGTCCAGGGTCGGTCTGCGCAAGGTGATGTCCTCCGGTTCGATCTTTGCCTCATGCAACGAGTTGGCGATCACCACCAGGGCTTTGGTGCGGTCCTTGACCGGCACGCTGATCCGTACGTCGCTCACCCGGATCTCCCCGTCCGCCAGAGGTTTCGCCAACTCGACCACTGTGCTGACGTCCAAGGGATCCGTGAGTACGAGATCCAGCCAGTCCGACCCGAGTCGGGTCTTCAGCTCGTCCGGGGTGCCCTCGGCAACGACCTTGCCCTCCTTGAGCATCGAGATCCGGTTCGCCAGCTGATCCGCCTCCTCCAGGTACTGCGTGGTCAGGAGCACCGTCGTCCCGCCGTCGACCAGTTGCCGTACCGCGGACCACACCTCGAGCCGCCCGGCCGGGTCCAGGCCGGTCGTCGGCTCGTCCACAAAAAGAACTCGTGGGGCCACGATCAGACTCGCAGCGAGGTCGAGCCGCCGCCGCATACCGCCGGAGTACTTGCTGACCGCCTGGCCGGCCGCGTCCGTCAGGCTGAACCGCTCGAGCAGTTCGTCCGCCCGGCGTACGGCGACGGCGTGCGCCAGGTGGTTCAGCCGGCCGAACATGACCAGGTTCTGCCGCCCGGTCAGGACTTCGTCGATCGCGGCGTACTGCCCGACCAGCCCGATCCGGCGCCGGACCTCGGCGCCTTGCCGGCAGACGTCGTACCCCGCGATGGTCGCCGTACCGGAGTCCAGTTCCAGCAGCGTGGAGAGGATCCGCACCGCTGTCGTCTTGCCGGCGCCGTTGGGGCCGAGCAGCCCCGTCACCGTGCCGGCCATGACCTCCAGGTCGAATCCGTTCAGACCAGCCCCCTCGGTGCCGCCTTTGTAGTGCTTCCGTACGCCGACGGCCTCGATCACACGTTCCGTAGTCACTTCCCACCTCTCGCCCGGTTGAGTCGTAGACTGTACCGTACACTGTACGACTCAGGTACGATCGGGACAACGACGACCGGCTGGAGAATGTTCCCGTTGACTGGAAAGAAGGTGGCCGCGCCCGATCCGGCGCGCAGCCTGGCGCTGCTCTGGGGCAGTCATACGAAGGCCGGCCGCTCCGGCCTGACCGTCCGCGCGATCGTGGACGCCGCGATCGAGCTGGCCGACGCGCAGGGGCTCGAGGCGGTCTCGATGCGGATGGTCGCCGAGCGGCTGAAGGCCGGCACGATGTCGCTCTACACCCACGTGCCCGGCAAGGGTGAGCTGACCGACCTGATGTTCGACCGCGTGTACGGCGACCTGTACGCCGACGTCGACGAGCCGGCCGGTCAGCCCGGGGGATGGCGGGGAGCTCTGGAGTTCATCGCCCACCGCAACTGGGACGTCCTGACCGAGCACCCGTGGATCCACGAGGTCCCGACGATGCGTACGGCGCTGGGCCCGAACATCACCAAGAAGTACGAGGCCGAGCTACGTCCCCTGGACGGCCTCGGCCTCACGGATGTCGAGATGGACTCCGCCCTCACCCTGGTCCTCACCCACGTCCAGGGCACCGCCCGCGCCGGCGCCGAACAACTCCGCACCCAACGCGACTCCGGCCTCACCGACGAGGAGTGGTGGCGTCAGATCTCGCCGACCCTCACGCACGTGATGTCCGGGACGGCTCAGCACTTCCCCGTCGCCGGCCGCGTCGGCACCGCGGTCGGCGAACACTTCCAATCCGTCCTCGACCCAGCCCACGCTCTGGCGTTCGGCCTGACCAGGATCCTCGACGGGATCGGTCTGCTGATCGAGGAGCGGTCCGCCTAGCTGTTGAGCAGGTCCTCGAACGGGGTGGGGTTGTCGTACGGGTCAGTCGGGATCGGCTTCTCATGGTGAAGGGCCGCGACCAGGTCGGTGGCTGCCTGCGCGATGCGGGTGCGGAGCTTCGCCGCGTTCGGGCCCCAGTCGGTCGAGGCGGCGTACACGGCGGTGGAAACCGGGGCTGCCTTCAGGTAGGCGAACAACGGGCGCAGGGCGAACTCGAGGACCAGGGAGTGCCGCTCGGTGCCGCCGGTTGCGGCGAGCAGGACGGGCTTGCCGGCCAGGGCCTGGTCGTCCAGTACGTCGAAGAATATCTTGAAGAGCCCGGAGTACGACGCGCTGAAGGTCGGGCTGACCACGATCAGCGCGTCGGCCGCGGTCACCGTGTCCAGGACAGTCCGCAAGGATGCCGTCGGGAAGCCGGTGAGCAGGTTGTTGGTCAGGTCGTGCGCGTGGTCGCGCACCTCGATCAGCTCGATCCGAGACTCGATCCCGCGGCCGGACAGCTCGTCCTGGATCGCGGCCGCAAGCTGGTCGGCGAGCAGCCGGGACGACGACGGCGTCGTCAGCCCGGCCGTCACCACAGCGATCACTCGCTCGGTCATACCGTCGGCTCCTCGATCGTCTCCAGGTCGCGCGCCCGCTCGGCGGCGGCCTTCAGTGAAGCATGCGTCGGCGCGTCCGGCACATGTGCCGGCTTCTTCGCCGCGAACTCCTTGCGCAGCACCGGAACCACCTCTTCGCCGAGGATGTCCAGCTGCTCCAGCACGGTCTTCAACGGCAACCCGGCGTGGTCCATCAGGAACAGCTGCCGCTGGTAGTCACCGAAGGCCTCCCGGAACGACAGCGTCCGCTCGATCACTTCCTGCGGGCTGCCGACCGTCAGCGGGGTCTCCCGGGTGAAGTCCTCCAGCGACGGGCCGTGTCCGTACACCGGCGCGTTGTCGAAGTACGGCCGGAACTCCCGGACGGCGTCCTGCGAGTTCTTGCGCATGAACACCTGACCACCGAGACCGACGATCGCCTGGTCCGCGGCGCCGTGCCCGTAGTGCTCGAAGCGGCTGCGGTAGAGCTCGATCATCCGCGCGGTGTGGGTGATCGGCCAGAAGATGTTGTTGTGGAAGAACCCGTCACCGTAGTACGCCGCCTGCTCGGCGATCTCGGGTGACCGGATCGAGCCGTGCCAGACGAACGGCGGTACGCCGTCGAGCGGCCGCGGGGTCGACGTGAACCCCTGCAGCGGCGTACGGAACTTGCCTTCCCAGTCGACGACCTCCTCGCGCCAGAGCCGGCGCAGCAGGGCGTAGTTCTCGACCGCGAGCGCGATGCCGTTGCGGATGTCCTGACCGAACCACGGGTACACCGGACCGGTGTTGCCGCGCCCCATCATCAGGTCGACCCGGCCCTCGGCCAGGTGCTGCAGCATCGCGTAGTCCTCGGCGATCTTCACCGGGTCGTTGGTGGTGATCAGGGTCGTCGAGGTGGAGAGGATGATCTTCGACGTCTTCGCGGCGATGAACCCGAGCTGCGTGGTCGGCGACGACGGCACGAACGGCGGGTTGTGGTGCTCACCCTGCGCGAACACGTCCAGCCCGACCTCTTCGGCCTTCAACGCGATGGCCACCATCGCCTTGATCCGCTCGCCCTCGCTCACGGTCGTCCCGGTCGTCGGGTCCTCGGTCACATCCCCGACGCTGAACACACCGAACTGCATCTGTCCTCCTCGCTCGCACCTGCCACCAGGTAGTTCACTATTAAACTACCAGAACGCCACTCCCTGGCGAGTCATTCCCCGCACCGCCCCGCGTGGCCGACGTGTACGGCGGTCAGAGTCCGGGATACTCGATCACGGTCTCGGCCGACCGGGCGGCGAGTTGCCAGCTCTGCCGCCGGAAGGCCAGCACGATGCAGGCGAGTGCTGCGCTGCTGACCAGCGCGGCGCCGACGATCAGCGTGACGTCGCCGGTGAGGCCGCCGGTCACGACGAGCCCGAGCCCGACGAGGACGGCGCAGACTGCCAGTGTGATGGCCGCGGGCCGGCTCTGCCAGACCCAGCGACCGCCCTGCTCGACTTCGGCGGCCAGGCCGGTCGCAAAGGATCGCGGCGTTGTTGCCGCCGAACGCGCCACCGAAGTACCCGAGGGCGCCGCCGGCGATCATGCCGACCCCGCCGAGCAGGATGGCCACCGGCAGGTTGAACCAGCTGGCGATGAGCGCGCCGATCAGACCGCGCGGATTGCGCAGCATGCCGGTGATCAACCAGACGAAAGTGTTCTGGTAGCCCGGCGGCCGGCTGAACACCCGGCGCAGCTTCGTTCCGATCGAGACCCGCGGCGCCGGGAGGGCGACCGGTGAGGAAGTCGGTTGCCAGGAACTCTGAGGAGCGGTCGGCGGGCCGGGCTGCTCCTGGAACGACGCCACGGTCGGGTCGACCGGTCGAGCACCGGTCGCACCGCAGTGCGGGCAACTCTGTCCGACCGGATCTCGCTGATTCCCGCAGCGGACGCAGATGCCCACGTATGCCTCCCCAGAGTCGGCTGCCTCATACGTGCTCAGTGCCACTCCGTGATCACGGAGTGGCACCGAAACTCGACTCTAGCGGTCCGAGCGGTCGACGTAGGGCGGGCTCGGACGATCTGTGGACAACTGCCACTTGTTGCAATCGAGCCCTGGGGAGGCCAGCAGAATCAGGCTGCGTCGAGCGCGGCTACCTGGTCTGGGGTGAGGGTCAGGTCGGTGGCGGAGTAGGAGTCGCGGATGGTCTCGGGGCGGCTGGAGCCGGGGATGGGGATGACGTACGGCGACTTCGCCAGCATCCACGCGAGAGTCAGGCGCTGGGGGCTTACGCCCAGGTCGGCGGCGAGTTGGTGGAAGGCGGGGTGCTTGGAGCCGAGATCGCCGGCGTTGGAGATGCCGCCGAGCGGGGACCAGGGCAGGAACGCGATGCCGAGCTCGTCGCACAGCTCGAGCTCCGGCTCGCTGGAGCGGAAGGCGGGGGAGAACTGGTTCTGCACCGAGACCAGGCGGCCGCCGAGGATCTCGTTGGCCTGCTTGATCTGGTCCGGGTTCGCGTTCGAGATGCCGGCCAGCCGGATCTTGCCCGCGTCGAGCAGGTCCCGGATCGCACCGATCGAGTCCTCGTACGGCGTCTTCGGGTCGGGCCGGTGGAACTGGTACAGCCCGATCGCCTCCACACCGAGCCGCTTCAGCGACGCGTCGGCCGCCTCGAACAGGTGCTTCGGTGAGCCGTCCACGGTCCAGCGACCGTCGCCCGGACGCTCGTGGCCGCCCTTGGTGGCGACGAGCACGTTCGACGTGTCACCGCCGTACGACGCCAGTGCCTTGGCGATCAGGCTCTCGTTGTGACCGACATCGGTCGCGGTCAGGTGGTACGCGTCGGCGGTGTCGATCAGCGTGATCCCCGCGTCGAGGGCGGCGTGGATGGTCGCGATCGACCGGGCTTCGTCGGGCCGGCCCTCGATCGACATCGGCATCCCGCCGAGCCCGATCGCGGACACCTCGACGTCACCGATCCGGCGGGTCTTGTTCGTGTCAGCTGCCATGCATCCAACCTCGCTCGCCCGGACCGCGGATTCCAACAGGAATATCCGCACAGACTCAGCACCGTCAGTGCTGAATGCATTGTCAAGGGGTTACCTTTCGAACGCTGCTTACGTAAGAATGTGACACCCTCTTTGGAACGGAGCCCGCCCGTGCCTCCTCCCTCCCGACGTACCTTCCTCCAACTGACCGGACTCGGTGCCGCGTCGGTCGCGATCGGTGTCGCCGCGCCGGCCAGTGCCGACGCCACGCCCGGTCGTCCGATCCCGTCCGGTGCGTTCGCGCTCGGTGTCGCGTCCGGCGATCCCCGGCCGGACGGCTTCGTGCTGTGGACCCGGCTGGCCCCGACCCCGTTGGCCACCGACGGCCACGGCGGGATGCGCGCCGACCGCGTACCCGTGCAGTACGAAGTGGCCGAGGACAGCCTGTTCAAGCACGTCGTACGGCGAGGGCTCGCGATCGCCACGCCTGAGCTGGCGCACGCCGTACATCCCGAGGTGCGCGGGCTCCGGCCGGGTCGCGAGTACTTCTACCGTTTCCGGGCCGGCACCGAGGTCAGTCCGGTCGGCCGGGCGAAGACGTTGCCGGTGAGCGGCGACCAGTTCACCTTCGCCACCGCGTCCTGCCAGGCCTGGTACCACGGCTACTTCCCCGCGTACAAGGACATCGCCCGCCGCTCGCCGGACGCGGTGTTCTTCCTCGGCGACTACATCTACGAGTACGGAATCGTTGCCGGAGACAACCTCTGGCGCGAGGGTGTCACGGTCGGTCCCGAACACGGCGTCGAGATCGAGACCCTCGAGCAGTACCGGCTGCGGTACAGCCTGTTCAAGACCGACCCGGACCTGCAGGCCGCGCACGCGGCCGCGCCCTGGTTCGTGGTCTGGGACGACCATGAGGTGCAGAACAACTACGGCGCCGACAACTCGCTGTACGGGATCCCGCCGGAGCTCTTCGTGCATCGCCGGGCCGTGGCCTACCGCGCGTTCTACGAGAACCTGCCGGTCGCTCTGAACAGCCTCCCGCACGGTCCGGACGGCCAGCTCTACCGGCGGTACGACGTCGGCTCGCTGGCCCGGGTCCACCTGCTCGACACCCGCCAGTACCGCGACCCATTGCCGGTCAGCGAGGCCGATCGAGTGTCCGAGCAGCGCACCATCATGGGCGCCGAGCAAGAGGCCTGGCTGTACGACGGCCTCCAGCACTCGCCCGCGACCTGGAACATCCTCGCGGGCGGCGTCGTCCTCACCGCGATCACCGACGACCGGACCGAGCAGTGGGACGGCTATCCCGCGAACCGGCGGCGCGTGATCGAGGCGATGAGCCAGGCCGGGACCGCGGTCATGCTCACCGGTGACATCCACCGCCACGTGGCATCCGAGCTCAAGCTGGACTTCGCGAATCCGGACTCGCGGACAGTCGGCGTCGAACTGGTCTGTTCGTCGATCGGATCCAACGGCGACGGAACCGACACCGACACGTATGCGAAGGACTGGCTGCAGCACCCGTACGTCAAGCTCTACAACGCCCGCCGCGGATACGTATACACGACCCTCACCCGCTCTGAGCTGACCACCGAGTTCGTCAACTTCCCCTATATCCAGGCGGACGCGAACGCCGAGCCGCACGTGGTCGCCGCCTTCCGCACCCCCGTCGACGCTCCCCGCCTGGAGGCATTGTGACGAACCGCCCACCCGCCATCACCGGCCTGCACGGCGCCGGCGCGATCGGCACCGTCACGCTCGACTGGAAGCCGGTCTCGTGGATAACCGTTGTCGACCACTACGCCGTGTACGTCGACGACACCTTGGTCGGCAAGACGGTCTACCCACACTTCGTCCACCGCGGCCTCGGCTTCACCGGCGTCACCAGGTCCTACCACGTGGTCACGGTCGATGCCGCTGGCAACAGATCGCGGTCGTCCGGGGCCGCAGCCGTCGCCAACCTGACCTCGGTCACGGTGTCCGGCGTACCGGTCGCGACGGTCGGGACCTTCGACGGCAAGGGCTCCGAGCTCGCGCTGTCGCCGAAGGGGTACGCCGGCTATCCGGCCCGCTTCCCGTCGGACGTCGACTACACCTTTGGTACGTCGACCCCGTCGGCGGACTGGTCGTACCTGCTACCCGGCCCGGCCGACAAGTGGGCCGGCTCCAAGAACCACCGGGCCACGTTCCGCTTCGAGCTGACCGCCGTACCGGAGCAGGATCTCGATCTGGCCCTGTGGTTGATCGACAGCCACGCCAGCCTGGCCGCCTCCGCGGTGCTCACCGTCAACGGCACCGAGGTCGACCGCCTCACCTTCGCCAACGGGGCGACCAAGGGATCGACGATTGCCGACAGCACCTATCCCGGTTCGCCGCTGAGACCGTCGTACCTCGAACGACCGCTGCCGAGGGCGCTGTTCCGCGCCGGAGCGAACGTCCTCGAACTCTTCAAGGACCAAGGCTCCTGGATCGCGTACGACGCCCTCGGCATCTTCTCCCGGAAGTGATCAGGATGCGTGCACGTGCGGGTTGCGGTCCTCCACGACGTACGTCGCGCGCGTGCTGATCGGAGCGCCCTGGGTCTGGACGAAGGGGACGACGCGGAAGTCGGAGCGCCACTGCTTCCGGTCCACGGTGACGCGGACATAGCCGCGCTGGGAGTTGAAGAACTTCAGGTACGGGCTGGCGGCCAGGAACTGCTGACCCTGGTCGGTCGTGTCGGAACCGTCGCCGCCGCTGGTGATCGACGTACCGACGAACTCGGTGCCCACCGTGGCCGAGTCCGGGTCGGCGAAGTCGCGCTTGAGCTCGAGGGCGTGGTTCTGGTGCCGGTCGCCGGTGATCACGACCAGGGTGCGGACGCCGCTGTCCTGGGCGGCCGCGAGTACCTTGTTGCGCTCGGCAACGTAACCGTCCCACGGGTCCAGCCAGACGTGCGTCTCCGGACCGGGAGTCCAGTCCGTCTGGCCCATCGGGGTCTGGTTGCCGATCACCTGCCAGCGGGCGTGTGACTGGCGGAAGCCGTCCAGCAGCCATGCGCGCTGCTTGCCGCCGACCATGGTGTTGTCCGGGTTGAACCGGTCGTCACAGGTGGACGAGTCGCCGTCGCCGCAGGGCTGGTCGGTGCGGTACTGGCGGGTGTCCAGGAGGGTGAAGTCCGCGAGCCGGCCGTACGGGAGCCGGCGGTGGTAGCGGATGTCCGGGCCGGCCGGCATCTGCGCGTGCCGCAGCGGCATGTGCTCGTAGAGCGCCTGGAAGGCCTGCGCCCGGCGAGCCCGGAACACGGCCGGGTCCTGGTCCGGCTCGGTGTCGGCCTGGGAGAGGTCGCCGGCCCAGTTGTTCTCCACCTCATGGTCGTCGAACGTGTGGATCCACGGATGCGCCGCGTGCGCGGCCTGCAGCGGCGCCTCGGTCTTGTAGAGCGCGTGCTGCAGCCGGTACCGGGCCAGGTCGAAGGTCTCGGTGTGGACCGAGTGGCCGAGCTCAGGGGTCGCGACGACGCTGGACCGCCGTACGACGTGGCGGAAGTGCTCGTCCCGGGCGACCTCGTTGCGTAAACGGATTGCCTGTGGCGGACGGAGCGGCGTACGTGGTCGAGGCGTCCCGGGCCCCGGTGCCGAGCAGCACGGCGGCGGTGCCCGCACCGCCCAGGCCGAGAAGGCGGCGACGTGAAACGGACATGTGAGAGTTCCTCCTGGTGGGCGGCGGGATTGCGGTCAGCCTTCCGCCCGCGGGTGGCTCACAGTTGGTCGGTAAGCTAACGGGAATGCTCGGTAGATCGAGCAACCGGCACGATAGGGGCATGCAAATCGACGACCGAGTACGACGTGCGCGTCCCGAAGACATCCCCGCGATCGTGGACCTGGTGTACGGCCTGGCCGAGTACGAGCGCGCGCCCCAGGAGTGCCGCCTCACCGCGGAGCAACTGCAGACCGCCCTGTTCGGACCGACGCCCGCGGTCTTCTGCCATGTCGCCGAACACGAGGGCGAGGTGGCCGGCTGCGCACTCTGGTTCCTCAGCTTCTCCACCTGGCGCGGCGTCCACGGCATTTACCTGGAAGACCTCTTCGTCCGCCCCGAAACCCGCGGCACCGGCCTCGGCAAAGCCCTCCTCACCGCACTGGCCCAAGAATG
This sequence comes from Kribbella sp. NPDC026596, assembly GCF_040638415.1. Taxonomy (NCBI): domain Bacteria; kingdom Bacillati; phylum Actinomycetota; class Actinomycetes; order Propionibacteriales; family Kribbellaceae; genus Kribbella; species Kribbella sp. NPDC026596. Next base: position 85,700 of record NZ_JBEZYF010000012.1, read on the forward strand.
CGTCCGCAACAACTACGAACGCCTCGAGTGGTCCGTCCTCAACTGGAACACCCCCGCCATCGACTTCTACAAGTCCCTGGGCGCCGGCCCCCAAGACGAATGGACCGTCTACCGCCTGACAGACGACGCCCTCGCCCAACTGGGCTCATAAGCCCTGGGCAGCAGCTTCCTGCAATTCGGCTGCGTTGGCCTGGACCCAGTCGCGTTGCCTGCGGATATCTGCCGGTACGCCGAGGTTCACGAGGTGCTGCATTGCGGAGTCACCGGCGGCGGCCGCGGCGTCGATGCCGTCCGCGGCCCGCGACTGCCACCAGAGGATAGTGGCGACGAGGTCGGTGAGATCGGTCGAGCCGTAACCGCTCAACAGCGCCTTCCATTGGGGTACGACGCGCGCAACGTCGCCGAGGTCGGCGTATTGCCAGCAAATGAAGGCGATGTCGTGGATACGCGGACCGGGAGCGGCTATGTCCCAGTCGATGAAGGTGATGGCGCGTGTGCCGTCAGAGGTGTAGACGGTGTTCTTCGGCGACAGGTCGTTATGGCAAACCACCTCCTGATCACCGGCGAGCGCCGTACCAGCGGTGAGGTCGTGGAACTCACGAACCAACGCCCCCACTGACTCGAGCGTCTCGACCGACGTCACCGCGTCTTGCCACGGACGTTCCCACGCGACATAGCCGTCGACGAAACTCAGCCGCTCACGCCCGTCCTCGTCCACGCCGAGAAACCGCGGCGCCCCACTCCACGCATCCAGCAGCCTCAGCAGTGCGTGCACGAATTCCGCCCGCTCACCGGGCTTCCGCAGTACGGCGTCCCCTCGGCGGACCACCACGTTCACGAACCCGCCGCGCAACTCCTGATCGTCCACCGCGGGAAGTCTACGAGCGGCGGTGTTTGACGGCGTACATGGCCTGGTCGGCCGCGTGGAGGAGGGCGTCGAGGTCGGTTGCGGCCGGCGTGATCGGGACGGTGCCGATGCTCGTGGTGACCTGGACGTCGATGTTCGGCAGCGGGCGGCTGACCGCGGCCTCGACCCGTGCGATCAGGGCGTCCAGGTCGTCCCCGGCGATGTCCTCGGCGAGTACGGCGAACTCGTCGCCGCCGAGCCGGGCCACGGTGTCGCCGTGGCGGACCCCGGCGGTCAGCCGGCCGGCGATCTCACGGAGAGCACGGTCGCCGGCCTCGTGGCCGTACCCGTCGTTGACGAGCTTGAAGTGGTTCAGGTCGCAGAACAGCAAGGCGCCTGGCCGGCCGGAAGCGCGGGTCCGTTCCAGAACGGAAGCGAAGCGGTGCTGGAGCAGCCGGCGGTTCGGCAGACCGGTGAGCGGGTCGTGGGCCGCGTGGTGGCGGAGTTCGCGTTCGGCGACCTTGCGCGCGGTCACGTCGTCGATCTGGATCAGCAGGATCCGCGGCTGGCCGGCGCCCTGCCCGACGATCGCCGCCGTACCACCGAGCCAGATCTCGTTCCCGCTGGGCTGCGAGAAGATCCGCTCGAACCGGTACGTCCCGTTGCCTTCGGCAACCTGTTCGAGCTCGTGGCGGGTCTGGTCGGGCTCCTCGTCGCGGAGGAAGTCCACCATCCGCGTGCCGACCAGTTGGTCCGCGGCGTACCCGGTGATCCGGCAGAACGCGTCGTTGACGCGCAGGATCCGGCCCAGGTCCGGCCCGTCGAACGCGATCGTCGCCATCCCGTTGCCGGCGCCCTCGAAGACCTTCCGGAACGTGGTCTCGCTGACCTCCAGCCGCGCCTTCTCGGCCCGTAGTTGATCGGTCAGCCGGGCCTTGTCGATCGCCAGCCCGGCCTGGGTGGCGAAGATCTCCAGCAGCTCCCGGTGGATCGGGCCTGGCCGGCGCTGGTCCTCAGGCAGGTCGACCGCGAGCATGCCGACCAGCTCACCGTCGGGTGAGTACAGGGGCGCGAACAGCGCGTCCAGCGGATGCCAGGCGTCCGGATCGTCAGACACCGGTACGTCGGGCACCCAGCCGATGACCTCGCCCTCCGGGAGTCGCTCGTGCGGTACGAAGCGCAACTTCCCCCACTTGTCCGCGATGGCGAACTCGGCGTCGAAGATGTCCGCGGCGCTGACCGTTCCGATCAGCGCCTCGCGTGCCTCCGGGGATCCAGCGACCGCGATCACCTCGAACTTCCCGTCCGCGTGCCGCAGGTTGAGCAGGGCGATACCGAAGCCGAGACCGTCGACGACGCCGTCCACGACGGCCTGCAGCGTCTCGGCCAGGCTGCGCCCCGCACCCATCCGCGCGCTCACCTCGTAGAGGCGGCGGACGGCCGTCAGCCGGACCGTTGGCTCGTTGGGCACGCGTCGAGAATATGCCGATCTCACCGGGGGTGAGCACCTGTCATCAGATCTGACGCGGTTAATCGTTTGTCACAGGCGTCACACCCCGGCGAGTCAAGCCCTGGTCAAGGCTTGAGTCAGAACCGCAGTTCGGTCAGCCCGCGGTAGCTTCGCTCGGCCGAGGCCCACGCGTCGACCGGCTTGTCGTGCTCGACCAGCCACTGCTCGACACCGCCCTCCGAGGCGTGCGCGAACATCGCGGCGAAGTCGAGCTTGCCGGCGCCGACGTCCTCCCACGACCCGTCCTCGGCCATGTCCTTCACGTGCAGCGCCGGGAACCGACCGGGGTGCTCACGGAAGTACTTCGCCGGGTCCTGGCCGCCCTCGACAGCCCAGTAGAGGTCGAACTCGAAGCCGAGCAGCTCCGGATCCACCTCCAGCAGGAGATCGAAGAGGATCTGCCCGTCCACCTCGGCGAAGTCGCGTCCGTGGTTGTGGAACAGCAGCTTCAGCCCGGCATCACGGGCGGCCTTACCCGCCTCGGTGAACGCCGCCGCCGCCGTACGGAATCCTTCGACGGAGTGCAGCTCGGACGGAATCGACGGTACGACGACCCACTGGCCGCCGAGCGTCTGTACGTCGGCCAGCGCGCCGGCCCAGTTGTCCGTGAGCCGGCTGTAGCCGACGTGCTCGAGCACGATCGACAGTCCGGCGTCGTCCGCGAACGAGCGGATCTCCTCGGCACTGTGGTCGAACCGCCCGCTCACCCCCACGGTCTGGTAACCGATCCCGGCGAGGCGCTTCAACGTCCCCGGGTAGTCGTCGCCCAGGACGTCCCGCATCGTGTAGAGGTGCATCCCGATACCGCCGGCGGGGATAGTCATACAGACAGCTCCTCAGTTACTAGATGACGTGTTCCTGATATCGCGCCAGCGCGAGGTCGAAGACCTCCTGCCCTGGCGCGTCCCACAGCTTCTGGTTGAAGATCTCGACCTCGATCGGCCCGTCGTACCCGGCCGCGTCGCAAGCCTCGCGCAGCCGGCGCAGCTCGATCGAACCGTCGCCCATCATGCCGCGCCCGAGCAGCGTGTCCTCCGGCAGCGGAACCACCCAGTCGCTCACCTGGTAGGACAGGATCCGCTCACCCGCCCGCTCGATCTGCCGGTACAGGTCCGCGTCCCACCACAGGTGATAGGCATCGACGATCACGCCCACCTGTGACGCCGGGAACTGCTCGGCGAGGTCGAGCGCGCCGCCCAATGACGACACCACACAGCGGTCCGAGCAGAACATCGGATGCAACGCCTCGACCGCGAGCTTCACGCCACGCTCTTCCGCGTACGGCGCAAGTTCGGCCAGCCCGTCGCGGACCATCGAACGGGCACCGTCGAGATCGCGCGAACCGGGCGGGAGTCCACCGCTGACGAGCACGAGTACCGACGTACCCACTGTCGCGGCCTCGTCGATCGCGCGCCGGTTGTCCTCGATCTTCGCTTTCCGCTCGGCCGGGTCGGTCGAGGTGAAGAAGCCACTGCGACACAGCGACGAAACCTTGAGGCCGGCATCGGAGACGAGTCGCGCTGCCTCGTCGACGCCGTACTCCTGGATCGGTTCGCGCCACAGGCCGATCCATTCCAGGTCGGCCTTGGCGCTCGCCGCGACGACGTCCGTCAGCGGCCAGTACTTCGTCGTCGCCTGGTTCAGGCTGTAGCGGTTCACGCGTCGACTCCACCCACGCGCAGCAGTTGCCGGAATCGCTCGACGGCCAGCTCAGGATTCGTGAGTACGCCGGCCTGATCCGCCAGGCGGAACGTGTCGGCGAGGTGAGGCAGCGACCGGCCGGTCTGCAGACCACCGACCATCGTGAAACCTGGCTGGTGCCCGTTCAGCCAGGCCAGGAAGGCGATTCCGGTCTTGTAGTAGTACGTCGGCGCCGAGAAGATCTGCCGGGCCAGCGGGACCGTTGGCGCGAACACCCGGTCGTAGGTGTCGAGGTCGCCGTCGTCCAGCGCCTTCAACGCGGCCGCGGCCGCCGGGGCGATGGCGGCGAAGATCCCGAGCAGCGCGTCGCTGTAGCGATCGGCGTCGCCCTTGATCAGCGCGGGATAGTTGAAGTCATCGCCGGTGTAGAGCCGCACACCCTCCGGCAGACGGTTGCGCAGGGCGACCTCTCGGGCGTCGTCGAGCAGCGAGACCTTGATCCCGTCCACCTTCGTCGCATTGTCGACAATCAGATCGACGACAACGTCGGCGGCGGTGTCGAGTGAGTCGCTGCCCCAGTAACCGTCGAGCGCGGGGTCGAACATCGAGCCGAGCCAGTGCAGGATCACCGGCCGCGACGACTGCCCGAGCAGGTGGTCGTACACCTTCCGGTAGTCGTCCGGCGATCCAGCCGCCGCACACAACGCCCGACTCGCCATCAGAATCGGCTGCGCACCCACGTCCTCGGCCAGTGCGAGCTGCTCCTCGTAGGCGCCGATCACCGCGTCCAGTTCGTAGTTGCCGTCGGCGGGTCGGCCTGCGGTGGTGAGCTGGTCTGTGCCAACCCCCACGGCGATCCGTCCGTCAGGCGCTTCGTCGGCGGACCGCCGGATCAGCTCCTGCGTGGCTGCCCAGTCCAGGCCCATGCCGCGCTGTGCTGTGTCCATAGCCTCGGCGACAGACAACCCGAGCGACCACAAGTGGCGCCGGAACTCCAGCGTGTGCTCCCAGTCGATCACCGCGGGCGCCCCCGGCGAGTTGTCGCCCAAGGGGTCGGCGACAACATGCGCGGCCGCGAACGCGAGCCTGCTCGACGCGGGCGCATAGGGGCCCTGGGCAACCGGTTCGCCCACCAGCCGGTACGTCGCCAGGCTCCCAGCGACCCGAGACCCGCCGACCCCGCCGACCCCGCCGACCGGCAGCTTCAGTTCGAGACTCACAGCCGGGCCTCGAGGTCGAGTGGCGGGACCTCGAGCTTGCGGCCCTCGCGCCACGACTGCAGTCCGAGCTCCGCGAGCTGCACGCCCTTGGCGGCCTCGAGGAAGTCCCAGGTGAACGGCGCATCGTCGACCACGTGCCGCAGGAACATCTCCCACTGCACCTTGAACCCGTTGTCGAACACCTCGTTGTCCGGCACCGTCGCCCACTGGTCGCGGAACTTCTCGGTGGCCGGCAGGTCCGGGTTCCAGACCGGCTTCGGCGTCGCGGACCGGTGCTGTGCCCGGCAGTTCCGCAGTCCGGCGACCGCGGAGCCCTCGGTCCCGTCGACCTGGAACTCGACCAGCTCGTCGCGGAACACCCGAGTCGCCCAGGACGAGTTCAGCTGCGCGATGATCCCGCCCTCCAGCTCGAACACGCCGTACGCCGCGTCGTCCGCGGTGGCGACGTACTCCTGGCCCTGTTCGTCGACCCGGGTCGGGATGTGGGTCGCGCCCTGGCAGTAGACCGTCTTGACCTGGCCGAAGATCTGGTCGAGCACGTACCGCCAGTGACAGAACATGTCGACGATGATGCCGCCGCCCTCTTCGGACTTGTAGTTCCAGGACGGCCGTTGCGCTTCCTGCCAGTCGCCCTCGAACACCCAGTAGCCGAACTCGCCGCGGACCGAGAGGATCTTGCCGAAGAATCCGCCGTCGACAAGCCGCTTCAGCTTCCGCAGACCGGGCAGCGACAGCTTGTCCTGGACCACGCCGTTCTTCAGTCCGGCGTCCCGGACCAGCCGGGCCAGGTCGACCGCGGCCTCCAGGCTCTCCGCGATCGGCTTCTCGCAGTAGATCGCCTTGCCCGCTTCGACCGCGGCGCGCACACCCTTCTCGCGCAGCTGAGTCAGCTGGGAGTCGAAGTAGATCTCGACGTCCGGCTCGGCCAGCGCCTCGGACAGGTCGGTGGTCCACCGGGTCAGGTCGTACTGCTCCGCGATCCGGCGCAGTTTCATTTCGTTGCGGCCGACCAGGATGGGCTCGGGGATGATCATCGTCCCGTCGGCGGCGGGCAGGCCCCCCTGCGCGCGGATCGCCACGATGGACCGCTCGAGGTGCTGGCGCAGGCCCATCCGGCCGGTGACACCGTTCATCACGATGCCGATGCGTCGCTCGTTCACAGTTCTGCCTCTCACGAAGTGATGTCGTAGACGTCGAGGCGACCGCACATGCCGTGCCGGCCGAGCTCGGTGGGGGCGGGGAGTTGATGAAGTTCGGCGGTCTGCAGGTGCGGCGCCGTACCGGCGTCGAGGGCGTCCAGCGCGGCGCCGGTCTCGTCGGCCAGGCGGCGTGCGCCCTGCTCCCAGCGCTTCCGCCAGTTGGCGAGCTGCGGCTGGACGATCTGGACCGCGGCCGCGTAGAAGTCGTCCAGCGCGGACGGGCCGTGGGCTTCGAGGGAGTTCCGCAGTACGGCGAATCCCTCGAGCGCGAGGTCGCGGCGGGCTATCGCGGACTGGGTCCGGGCCTCAACCTCGCCGGTGAGCGTGGTCGCCTCGAGGTAGGTCTCGCGGTCGATGAGATGCTCGGGCGGCAGCGTCAGTACGGCGTCGCCCGCCTCCGGGAGGCCGGAGTTCGACATGAGGGTGAGGATCTTCAGGCCGCCGCTGTTGATCAGCCGGTGGATCGTGCCGGGGTCGAACCAGACCACGGTGCCGGGCTGCAGCGGGGTCTCGGTGAAGCCCTTCGGGGTGAGGGCCTGGACCGCGCCGGAGCCGGCGATCACGTAGTACCCCTCGGAGCAGGCGAGGTGCACGTGGGGCGTGCCGCCGACCAGGCCGTTTGGGGCTTCGGTGTCGTACACCGTCAGCAACGAGACGCCGATCCCGCCGGGAAGCGCCGCGGCGGCACCCGGCTCGTACTCGCACATCGCGGCCTCCCTGGTCCTCAGCCTTGGAAAGGGCTTTCCGCAGCCTGTGATCGCAACCTTAGGTGGGCCGAAACGACGAGTCAACCTGTAACGGAAAGCGATCTCCGACCACAACCGGTCAACTCCAGCGAGTTACATCGAAGCAGACCCCACCCGCCCCGCAGGCGACGACCGATGTCCGAGGGCTTGCCCCCTCACCTGCAGGGTTGCCCCCTGAGATTCTGAGTGGGCAACCCTCCAACTCAGGGGCTGCCCCTTCAGCTGGAGGGTTTGCGCCTCCGAGGGACGCAGTGGGGGAGTGGGCCGGCGGGGTGGAGTGGGCCGGGTGGGGGTGGAGTGGGCCGGGCGGGGTGGAGTGCGCCGGGTGGGGGTGGAGTGGGCCGGGCGGGGTGGAGTGGGCCGGGCGGGGGTGGAGTGGGCCGGGCGGGGTGGAGTGGGCCGGGCGGGGGCGGCCGGGTTGGGGCGGGGGTGCGGTGGGGTGGGGTGGTCCGGGGATCAGTGAGAGCGGACTGAGTTGACTGCGGTGGCCCACTCGGCTCGGCGGTGGGCGCGGGCGTCGGGGGCGGGGGTGGGGGTGAAGGTGCGGTAGGTGCGGGTGGTTGACCAGGCGGTGGGGTGGCCGAGGGTGGTCCAGGTGAGTTCGGCGGTGCCCAGGGCGGAGATTTCGGGGATGTTGGCGGCCTCGACGGGGTGGCCGAGGAGGTCGGCCTGGGTTTGCATGAGGAGGTCGGCGACGGTTGCGCCGCCGTCGGCGCGGAGGCTGGTCAGGCCGCCGGGGATGGTGTCGGTGATGTCGCAGATCTGGTGGGCGACGGCGTCGACGGTGGCGCGGGCGAGGTGGGCGCGGGTGGTGGAGCTGTTCATCCCGGTCAGTGCGGCCCGGGCATTGCGGTCCCAGTGCGGTGCTCCGAGACCCGCGAACGCCGGCACGAGTACGACGCCCTCCGCAGACGGCACGCTCGCCGCCAGCTCCATCAGCGCGCCGACGTCCGGTAGACCGAGCATCCCGGCTGTCCATGCCAGCGCGGCACCCGACGACACGATGTTTCCTTCGAGTGCGTAGAGCGGCTTGTCCGTCAGCCACGCCAGCGTGCATCCGTCCGCCACGAACTCGTCGACGGGCGTCATCACCGACGACCCGGTCCCGTACGTCGCCTTGACCATCCCGGCCTGCGTGCACCCCTGCCCGTACATCGCCGCATGCGAATCCGCGAGTACGGCGACAATCGGGATCCCGTCGGCCAGCCCGGGCACTCCGGACGTCACCCCGAACCCACCGTTCGACGGTCGCACCTCCGGCAGAACCGATCGCGGTACGTCGAATGCCGCCAGCAACGAGGTGGACCAGTCGAGGTCGACAACGTCGTACAGCAAGGTGCGTGACGCGTTCCCCGCATCAGTTAGATGCTCTTGGCAACCAGTCAGTCGATGGATCAGCCAGGAGTCGACGGTACCTACGTGGTCGGGTTTCGCGTGCTCGAGGAGCCAATGCAACTTGGGCGCCGAGAACATCGCGTCCACGCGCAGGCCGGTGCGGGACCGGACCAGGGAGTCCACCTCGGGAGGCAGGTCCGAACACCATGACGTCGTACGCGCGTCCTGCCAGCCGATCACCGGACCGACGGCCTCGCCCCGGCGGCTCCACCCCACGACAGACTCGCGCTGGGTCGACAATCCGATCCCCACGAGCTCGACGGGTTCCGCGGAGGCGAGGCAGGACGAGATCGCCTGCAGCACGCTCTGCCACAGATCCTCGGCATCCTGCTCGACCCAGCCTGGCTGCGGTGTGGACAGTCCGACCGGTGCCGAACCCGTGGCCAGAACGCTGCCATCGGACGCGACCAGGACGGCCTTCGAGTTGGTCGTGCCCTGGTCGATCGCCAGCACAGCGGCTCCGGCCATCGCCGTCCCCTTCCCGATGAACTTTCAACCGAGCTCTTGACGGGACTCTAGCGTCGTGGTGACACTCATGGCGACAGGTTATGCACTAGCGAATATCTATTCAACGAAGCAAACCAGACCAGACCCTACCCGCCTTCGGCGGCGGAGTGGGGAGGAGATCAAGGAGGTCGTCAGGGTGAAGCCGAGTAGACGGCGGGTCATCATCAACACCGATGCCAAGAACGAGGCGGACGATCAGTTCGCGATCGTGCACGGGCTGTTGTCGCCCACCTTCGACATCCGCGGCCTGATCGCGGCGCACTTCGGCACCCGCCGGTCGGACCGGAGCATGGCGGAGTCCCGCGAGGAGATCGACCTGCTGCTGGACCTGATGGACCTGACCGGCCAGGTCCCGGTCGCGAACGGCGCGCCGACCGGTATCGCGGACGAGCAGACCCCGCTCGACTCGCCCGGTGCGCAGCTGATCATCGAGGAGTCCAAGCTGGCCTCGAAGGACGACCCGCTGTTCGTGTCGTTCCTCGGGCCCTTGACCGACATGGCGAGTGCGATCCTGCTCGACCCGGAGATCGTGCACCGGGACGTGATCGTGATCTGGATCGGCGGCCGCCGGTACTACGGGCACACGTCGTACCCGGGGATCGAGTTCAACCTGTCGAACGACATCCACGCCGCGAACGTGGTGTTCGGCTCCGGAATCACCGTCTGGCAGGTGCCGAGCGACGTCTACACGAAGGTGTCGGTCTCCTACGCCGAGCTGGACGAGAAGATCGGCGACGCCGGTCCCCTCGGCAAGTACCTGATCGAGCAGCTGCACGAGTGGAACGCGACCTGGCACGGGGAGCCGATCGAGTCCCGGTCCCTCGGCGATTCGCCGGCGATCGCGCTGATGCTCTACCCGAACAGCGGGAACCTGCGCGTCCGTCCGGCCCCGCGCTTCGGCGTCGACGGCTGGTACCTGCCCGGCACCAACAACCCCATCAGTGTGGTCGAGCAGGTCGACGTCCGGTTCCTGCTCGAGGACATGTTCGCCAAGATCCGCCGCTTTGCCCGTCAAAGGAGTCAGTGATGAACACCTTCACCCGTCGAGGCTTCCTCGGTCTCACGTCCGCCGCCGCGGTCGGCGTCGGTCTGTCCGCGTGCACCGGTGGGGGTGCGTCCACCAGCGGTGGCGACACCGCCGCGGCCTCGAACAACCTGCGCCTGTTCACCTACGAGGGTGACGAGACCATCGGGTTGCTGAAGGCCCAGATCAAGAAGTTCGACGAGCAGAACGGTACGACGACCACCGTCGACAGCCTGCCCGGTTCGGGTGCGGCTGTGTACCCGGACAAGCTGCGCACGGAACTGCTCGGCGGCAAGGGCCCCGACGTCTGGCGGATCTGGGGTGGTCAGATCGGCAGCCCGTTCGCGAAGGCCAAGCAGTCGCTCGACCTGTCGCCGTACTACTCCAAGTACGGCTGGGACTCGAAGATCAACACCGCGGCGATCTCCGGGATGACGTTCGACGGCGTGAAGTCCGGGGTGCCGTTCGTCTCCCTCGGGATCGGTGCCTGGTACAACAAGTCCCTGTTCGCCAAGGCCGGCGTGAGCGGTCCGCCCACGACGTACGCCGAGCTGGAGGCGATCAACGACAAGCTCGTCGCGGTCGGTGTGACACCGGCCGGTCTCGGTGGGAAGTACGGCTGGGACATCATGCGGCTGTTCGAGTACCTGCTCGAGCACACCGCGGGACCGGACCTGCACGACAAGCTGCTGACCGGCGCCGAGAGCTGGGACCGGCCCGAGGTGGTCGAGGCGTTCGCGCTGTTCAAGAAGTGGCAGGACAAGAAGTGGCTGCCGCAGGGCGCGCTGGGCCTCGACCCGGCCGACATCGAACCCGCCTACGTCCAGGGCAAGACGGCGTACACGATCACCGGACCGTGGACCGAGGCGGCCGCGATCCTGTCGGCGAAGAAGAGCCCGGCCGCGTTCGGCAACTTCGAGCTGCCGACCGACCAGAGCCCGGCACGCCACTCGGGATTCGTCGAGGGCTACATGATCAATGCCAAGAGCGGGAACCCCGACAAGTCCGCGGCGCTGATCGACTTCATCGTGCAGCCCGCGACACAGAAGGCGTTGCAGGTCAGCGCGTCGACGGTCAAGGGCGCCGAGCCGGACCCGAAGGCACTGCCGCTGTCGGCGGAGTGGTCGCAGAAGTACGGCGGCAACCCGTTCTACACGATCCAGGACCAGGCGTTCCCGAAGAAGCAGGCCGACCAGTACTTCAGCGTGCAGAGCGACCTGCTGCAGGGCTCGGTGACGCCGGAGGCCGCGGCGAAGAAGATGCAGGAGATCGTCTCCGCCTGGGCGAAGAGCTGACTCATGGCGACCGTCGCGCTCTCCAAACCCCAAGTAACCAAGGGCAAACGTGGTGGCAGATGGTCGCCGTGGTTGTTCGCACTGCCCGCCCTGGTGGTGTACGTCGCGTTCCTGGTGTACCCGGCGTTGTCATCACTGTGGTTCAGTCTGACCAACTGGGACGGCCTGAGCGCGACGTACAAGTTCGTCGGGCTGGAGAACTACTTCAAGATGCCGAGTGACCCGGTCGTCGTCACCGCGGTCCGGAACAACCTGATCTGGACCGTGGTGACGATCGCGGTGCCGACCATCATCGGCCTGGCGCTCGCGATCGCACTGAACGGCAAGGTGCACGGCAAGCCGATCCTGCGGCTGGTGTTCTACACCCCGGCGGTGCTGCCGTTGGTGTCGATCGCCTCGATCTGGGGCTGGCTCTACAACCCGCAGTACGGCGCGATCAACTCGTTCCTGCGCCTGATCGGCCTCGACGGACTGGCGCAGCCGTGGCTCGGGCAGGACTCGACCGCGTTGTGGGCGGTCATGGTGCCGGCCATCTGGTTGCGGACCGGTTTCCCGATGCTGCTTTACCTGGCCGCACTGCAAGGCATCCCGCAGGAGCTGTATGAGGCCGCGACCGTCGATGGCACGACCAAGTGGCAGCAGTTCTGGCACGTCACGATGCCGAGCCTGCGGCCCGCGCACTACATCGTGCTGGCGCTGTCGCTGATCGACTCGTTCAAGGTCTTCGACATGATCTACGCGATGACGTACGGCGGACCCGGCACGTCGACGCAGGTGATGGGGACGTGGATGTACTTCAACGTCTTCCAGTACTACCAAGCCGGCTACGGAACCGCGATCGCGGTCGTGATCACGCTGGTCGCGGTCGCCGTCGGCATCCCGTACGTACGCTCGCAGACGAGGGAGGCCTCATGACTGTGCTTTTGGCCGGGCCTTCGGCGCCGGCGTGGTCATGGGGCTTGGTCTCCCGGCCTTCCCTCGTCGCTCCAGTCGCTTCGCTCCCTCCGCTCCTCAGTCCAGGCCGGGAGGCCCCATGACCTCGATAGCTCCTGCTCGCGTGGAAGTCCCGGTCGACACGGTTGAAGCGCACCCCGCCGGAGGGAAGCCCAAGGGGCGGCGTGGGCTGGTGATGACGCTCGTGCTGGCGGCGGTGGCGATCTTCTGGGTCTCGCCGCTGGCGTTGCTGGTGATCACCGCGGTCCGGCCGCTGTCCGACTTCATCAGCAATGGGCCGCTGTCCTGGCCGGACGCCTTCACCTGGTCGAACTTCAGTGACGCCTGGGACATCGGGAACTTCGCGACGACGTACCGCAACAGCCTGTTGCTCGCGGTGATGAAGGTGCCGCTCGGGGTACTGCTCGCGGCGATGCTCGGGTTCGCGCTGGCCAAGCTGCGGATGAAGTTCCGCCGGACGGTGATGTTCTCGGTGTTCCTCGGGCTGACCATCCCGATCTACATCACGATCGTGCCGGTCTTCATCATGATGCGCTCGGCCGGCGCGACCGACAGCCTGTTCGGGCTGCTCGGGCCGTACCTGGCCTTCGGCATCCCGTTCGAGGTGCTGGTGCTGCAGTCGTTCTTCCGGCAGATCCCGGACGAGATCTTCGAGGCGGCCCGGGTCGACGGCGCCGGCGACTGGCGGATCTTCTTCACCATCGTGCTGCCGTTGTCCACGCCGGCCCTGGTGACGGTGGCGATCCTGGACGCGGTCGCGACCTGGAACGAGTTCCTGTTCGCGCTGATCCTGCTGAACTCCGACGCGCACAAGACGATCCCGGTCGGGCTGCTCAACTTCCAGGGCCAGTTCGCCAACAACAACACCGGTCTCGCGGCGGGCATCCTGATCGCCGTGGTGCCGATCCTGATCGCGTACACCTTGCTCCAGCGCTGGATCGTCGGCGGACTCACCGCCGGCGCCACCAAGGGCTGACCCACATATGAAGGAGATGACGATGACTGACATGCCGGTCTTCGGCGCGGGTATCTGGCACTTCGCGACCTACAAGGACCGCTATGCCACCGACGGCTACGGGCCGCCGGTCGGGTTGCTCGAGCAGATCGACCGGGCGGGTGCCGTCGGCGACCTCTCCGTGGTCGACCTGAACTGGCCGTTCGCCGGATACGACGGAACGCTGGACGAGGTCAAGGATGCGCTGAAACGCAACAACCTCAAGGCGATCGCGATCACCCCGGAGATCTACACCCGCGACTTCGTCAAGGGCTCGCTCACGAACCCGGATCCGGGCGTCCGCAAGCAGGCGCTGGAGTTGTTGCACCAGGCAACCGAACTGGCAAAGGACCTGGGTTGCTCGTACGTGAAGCTGTGGCCTGGCCAGGACGGCTGGGACTACCCGTTCCAGGTGAACTACCACGACATCTGGAACCTCGCCCTGGACGGCCTGAAGGAGCTCGTCTCGGCGCACCCCGACATCAACTTCGTGATCGAGTACAAGCCGCGCGAGCCGAGGGTGAAGATCATCTTCCCGAACGTCGCCCGGACGCTGCTCGGGATCGAGAAGATCGGCCTGCCCAACCTGGGCATCCTGCTCGATTTCGGCCACTCGCTCTACGGCCAGGAGACGCCCGCCGACGCGGCCCAGCTCGCGATCGACTACGGCCGGCTGTTCGCGATCGACGTGAATGACAACCTGCGCGGCTGGGACGACGACATGGTCGTCGGCTCGGTGCACCTGGTCGAGACCTTCGAGTTCTTCCACACTCTGCGCAAGAACAACTGGGAAGGTGTCTGGCAGCTGGACCAGTTCCCGTTCCGCGAGGACAGTGTCGAGGCCGCGAAGCAGGCGATCCGCTTCCTCAAGGCGATCCACCACGCGCTCGACGTACTGGATGACGAGGCGCTCGCCGCGGCGCAGGCTTCGCACGACGCACTCGCGGCGCAAAGGCTGGTACAGAAGGTGCTGCTGAGTTCGATGGCGGAGCTGGCATGAGTCTGACCGTCGAACACACGACAATGCCCGTGCTCGGGCGGCTGCCGGTCCACAGCGGCCGCTCCGAGCAGGTCGCGCACATCGCCGAGGCGGCCAAGCAGATCCGGATCCAGGACCTCAAGCTGGTCCACCACGCCGGTGCCGGCCACATCGGCGGCGACTTCTCCTCGATCGACATCCTGGCGACCTTGTACGGCGCGGTGCTCGACATCTCGCCCGGGACGGTCAACGACCCCGAGCGGGATCGGTTCATCCTGAGCAAGGGGCATGTCGCCGGAGCGCTCTATACCACGCTGGCCGCGTTCGGTTTCCTCCCGGTCGAGGAGCTCGCCACCTTCCTCAAGCCGCTGTCCGCGCTGAACGGGCATCCGAACCGGACCAAGGTGGCCGGCGTCGAGGCCAACACGGGTCCGCTCGGTCACGGCCTGCCGGTCGCGGTCGGGCATGCCTTGTCGGCCAAGCTCGACGTGTCGTTGCGCCGTACGTACGTACTGGTCGGCGACGGCGAGTTGCAGGAGGGCAGCAACTGGGAGGCGATGATGGCGGCCTCGCAGTACCAGCTGGACCGGCTGACCGTGATCGTCGATCGGAACCGGCTGCAGCAGGGCGCGACCACCAAGGAGACCAACGATCTCGATCCGCTGCCGGAGAAGGCGACTGCCTTCGGGTTCGCGGTGGTCGAGGTGAACGGACACGACCACGGTGAGCTGCTCGACGTGCTGTCCGCCGTACCGTTCCGGCCGGGCAAGCCGACGTTCGTGATCGCCCACACGCACAAGGGCCACCCGATCTCGTACATGAGCAACAACGTCGCCTGGCACCACCGGGTGCCCGACGCGGCCGAGTTCCAGCAGGCGCTCACCGAACTCGAGACCGGGGGACGCCCACGCTATGAGAGGGAACCGGTATGACCGTCGTCCACACCTCGATCGCCGACCAGCCGCGGTACGACTGCCGCGACGCGTACGTCGAGACCCTGGCCGAGCTCGCGCACGCGGACCACCGGATCGTCGGCGTCGTGAACGACTCCGTCGGCTCGAGCAAGCTGAACAGCTTCCGCAAGGCGTTCCCGGACCGGCTGATCAACGTCGGCATCGCCGAGCAGGACATGGTCGGGGTCGCCTCCGGGCTGGCCAACGGCGGCCGGATCCCGTTCGTCTCGGCCGCGTCCTGCTTTCTGACCGGCCGCGCGCTGGAGCAGATCAAGGCCGATGTCGCCTACTCGAACACCAACGTGAAGCTGTGCGGCATGAGTCCGGGCGTCGCGTACGGCGAACTCGGCCCCACGCACCACTCGGTCGAGGACATCGCCTGGCTCCGCGCCATCGCCAACCTGACCGTGATCGTGCCGGCCGACCCGATCGAGACCGCGGCGGCGTTGCGGTGGGCGGCCGCCTCGGACGGACCGGTGTTCATCCGGGTCAGCCGGATGAGCGTGCCGAAGGTGTACGCCGACGACTACGAGTTCCAGCTGGGTAAGGCGATCACGGTCCGGGCGGGCGACGACGTGACGCTGATCAGCAACGGGACCGTGCTGTGGCGGGCGATCGCCGCGGCCGAGCAGCTCGCCACCGAGGGGATCTCGGCCCGGGTGCTGTCGATGCCGACGGTCAAGCCGCTGGACACCGACGCCGTGGTCGCGGCCGCGCGGGAGACGGCCGGAATCGTGACCGCCGAGGAGGCGGTGTCCGGTGGCGGGCTCGGCGGTGCCGTCGCGGAGACCGTCGTACAGCATCATCCGGCCCGGGTGTCGATCCTCGGGTTCCCCGAGTTCGCCCCCACGGGGTCGGCCGGCTACCTGCTGGACCGGTACGGACTCTCCCCCGAGGGCATCGCGGACGCCGCCCGGCGACTGGTCACGACAGGTA
This sequence comes from Kribbella sp. NPDC026596, assembly GCF_040638415.1. Lineage (NCBI taxonomy): Bacteria > Bacillati > Actinomycetota > Actinomycetes > Propionibacteriales > Kribbellaceae > Kribbella > Kribbella sp. NPDC026596. The sequence continues at coordinate 101,900 of NZ_JBEZYF010000012.1, forward strand.
CGTGACCAGGTCGGCGATCGAGACCATCGCGAAGTCATGGGTATCGGCGAACACGCGCAGGTCGGAGCCGGTCATCAGCGTGCCGTCGTCGTTCATCAGCTCGCCGATCACGCCGACCGGCGGCAGTCCGGCCAGCCGGACGAGCTCGACGGTGGCCTCGGTGTGACCGGGCCGCTGCCGGACGCCGCCGTCGACCGCGCGCAGCGGGAGGATGTGGCCGGGCCGGATCAGGTCCGCGGGCTGAGCCGCCGGGTCGGCCAGCACGCGGACGGTCCGGGCCCGGTCGGCGGCCGAGATGCCGGTGCCGACACCGGTGCTCGCGTCGATCGAGACGGTGTACGCCGTCCGCAGGCTGTCCTGGTTGTGCGGGACCATCAGTGGGAGCTCGAGCCGGTCGAGGACGTCGGCCGCGGCCGGCGCGCAGACGTAGCCGCTGGTGTAGCGGACCAGGAGCGCCATCAGTTCGGGGGTGGCCAGGCTCGCGGCGAAGGTCAGGTCGCCCTCGTTCTCGCGGTCCTCGTCGTCGACGACCACGACGGGTCGCCCGCGCCCGATCTCGGCGACAGCACGCTCGATGGTGTCCAATGTGGTCGCGGTGCTCACTGTCGTTGTCCTCTCGGCGTGACATGGAATGGCACTCCGGGGGCAACGACAAGCTCCACGAGACCGTACGACGGCAGGCGTCGCTCGGGCACCGCGAAGACTGCCACGTGCGCTTCCCATCCGGACTTTCACCGTCGGTCCCGGAGTTCCACCAGGTCAACCGGACACCCTCGCGGGTGCACGGGTCGCGGACTGTCACCGCCGGCTCGGAATTTCACCGACCCCAGAGCACGTGTGGTCTTGCAGATTCAGCGGTCAGTTTATCGGTCCGAACCCCCCCCGGGAGTGTCATGTCCATCTCAGTCGTCTGGCGTCCGATCGAACTCTCGCTGACCTCCGCCGAGGAGTGGGTGGAGTTCGAGCACGAGAGCGGCCTCCGGCTCCGGCGGCCCACGTTCACCGATGGCGGCGAGACCTGGAAAGTCCGCTTCGCCGCGCCCGAACCTGGTCTCTGGAAGTGGTCAGGTGGTGAGTTCCGGGTCGAGGCCGCTGAGGACGAACCCAACCCGTTCTACCGGCACGGCTTCTGGCGGATGTCGCCCGGCGGCCGCAGCTTGGTGCACGCCGACGGCACGCCGGCGATCCTGGTCGCCGACACCGCGTGGGCCCTGCCCTGGCGGGCGACCCCTGACCAAGTCCGCGAGTACGCCGCCGATCGGCAGGCCAAGGGGTTCAACGCGGTCCTGCTGATGACGGTCCAGCCGGATATGCGGGCGGTCGGTCCGCGCGATCGTACCCAGGACGAGGGCTTCGACGTGGCCTTCGAGGATCTCGCCGACGGACACCTTCGAGAGCTGAACGTCGAGTACTTCCAGTACCTCGACGAGCTGCTGGCGATCCTGGTCGAGCATGGGCTGGTCCCGGTCCTCCAGCCCGTGTTCCAGGGCTTCGGGTGGAAGGGCCTCGACGTCGCCGGCACCGTCGTACCGCCTGCGGAGTACGCGGCGTACTGCCGCTACCTCGTCGCCCGGTACGGCGCTCAGCCCGCGATCTACCTGGTCGGCGGGGACGGGACGGGTCTCGAGCCGCAGGTTGCCGCCGGTGGCGCCGAGGTGCACGCGGTGGACTGCTACGGCCAGCCGACCGGCATCCACTACCGGCCACACATCCACGCCCAGGCTCACCAGGACGCCGACTGGCTGGACTTCCAGTGGTGCCAGACCGGTCACTCCGGTGAACACGTGCCGGAGCGAGTGGCGGACATGTGGCGGAACTCGCCGGTCAAGGCGATCGCGAACGGCGAACCGACGTACGAGAACACCGGCCGGACCGGCGTGGGAGCCGGTTGGTGGCAGGGGCACGAGGCGTGGAGCAACCTGTGCGCGGGCGGGACGATGGGCGTCGTCTACGGTGCCGGCAGCCTGTGGCAGTGGCGGCTGCATCCCGACGAGCCCGGTCACTCGGACTACTTCCTCGCCCCGGGCGCGGGCTGGCGTGAGGCGGTCGGCTTCGAGGGTTCGACGTACGTCGGTCTGCTCGGGAAGATCCTGGCCGGGCTGCCGACGACGGACATGCGACCGGACTGGACCAGGGTGATCTCGGGACGGGCGCTCACCGGGGCCGACGGCCTGCTGATCATCTACCGCGAGCACGGCGGCGTGGTGCCGATCTTCGACGACACGGTGCCGCTGAACTACACGATCATCGACCCACGGGACGGCTCCGTAGTCGCCGCCGGCGAGCGCGACTCGCCGTCGGCGGTGATCCCCGATCCGGGCGGGGCTCCGCGGGTCTACCTGTGTTTGCCTGACCTATAGTCCAGTTTGGTTCTGTCGAAGGGGGTTCTCGTGGCGAACGGCAACCGCTCGGTGCGTCAGCCGGGGCTGGACGAGCTGCGGCTGCTGGCGAAGGTCGCCCGGATGTACCACGAGAAGGGCATCCGGCAACCGCGGATCGCGACCGAGCTGAACCTCTCCCAGGCGCGCGTGTCCCGGATGCTCAAGCAGGCGGTCGAGGTCGGCATCGTGCACACCGTGGTGACCATGCCGAGCGGCGTGCACAGCGACCTCGAGGACGAACTGCAGGGCCGCTACGGGCTCCGGGACGCGGTCGTGGTCGACACGCTCGGGGTCGGCGACGAGGTGCTGCCCGCGCTGGGCTCGGGCGCGGCGGCGTACATCGACATGACGCTGACCGGCGGGCACGTGATCGGGATCTCGTCCTGGAGCGAGACGCTGATCAGCGCGGTGGACCGGATGCCGCGCAAGAGCGTGCCGGTGGTGGACAAGGTGGTCCAGATCGTCGGCGGGCTGGGGGACGCGGCGGTGCAGATGCAGGCCACCCGCCTGACCGCGCGGTTCGCCGAGCTGACCGGTGCGATGCCGGTCTACCTGCCCGCGCCGGGGCTGGTCGGGACGCCCGCAGTACGGCGCGCGATGATGAACGACGTGTCCGTTCGAGACGTTCTGGGCACGTGGGGACAGCTCACCGACGCACTGGTCGGAATCGGTAGCCTCGAGCCCTCTCCGCTGCTGCAGCGCAGTGGGAACGCGGTCGCCGAGGCCGACCAGGACGAGCTCCGCCGGCTCGGCGCGGTCGGGGATGTCTGTTTCCGGTTCTTCGACGAAGAGGGAAAGCACGTGCGCTCGACGTTCGACCAGCGAGTCATCGGCGTGACCGCGAAGGAGCTGCTGGCGGTGCCCCGCCGGATCGGCGTGGCGGGCGGTGAGCGGAAGTTCTCCGCGATCCGGGCCGCGCTGCTCGGCGACTGGGTCAACATCCTGATCACCGACCTCGCCATGGCCAACAAGCTTCTCGGTGATGTCTGATGGTGCCCCGCCTACTGCGCGGCACTCGGCACCTGCTCGCTACGGCGTGGCACCATCAGACACCACTCGGCGAGTAGATGGAGCCCGACGAGCAGCGGGAGGTCTACCGGACCATCGACCTGGCCCTGCGGGTCGGGGAGGTGCTGCTGTCCAGCGGCGCCGGTACGGCCGACGCGACCGCGACCATCCTCGGTGTCACCGCGGCCGGTGGGTTGCGCGGGTGCGAGGTCGACATCACCTTCACCTCGATGGCGATCTCGTACCAGGCCGCGCCGGACGTCGCGCCCGAGACGCACATCCGCCTGGTCCGGTACCGGTCGCAGGACTTCTCCCGGCTGACCGACGTGGATCAGCTGGTACAGCGGTTCGCCCGAGGTGACGTGACCCGGGACGAGGCGAGCCGTGAGCTGGCCCGGCTGACCTCCGCGGGTCCGCCGTACCCGCGCTGGAGCGCCGTACTGGCGTGGGGTGTGATGGCCGGTGGCGCCACGCTGCTGCTCGGTGGTGGCTGGCTGATCACGTTGGTCGCGGTCGTCACCGCGATCGTGATCGATCTGAACAGCCGGTGGTTCAGCCGGCAACGGCTGCCCACGTTCTACCAGCAGGTGGCCGGCGCGTTCGTCGCCACCGCGGTTGCTGTCGTCCTGTACGCCGTACATGCGCCGGTGAAACCGTCGTTGGTCGTTGCCGCAGGCATCATCATGCTGCTCGCCGGGATCGCTCTGACCGGCGCGGTCCAGGACGCGATCACCGGGTACTACGTGACCGCGGCGGCCCGCAGTCTCGAGGCGATGCTGCTGACCGGCGGGATCATCGCCGGGGTGTCCCTCGGTCTCGCGATCGGGCTCAAGCTCGGATTCAACCTCGGGATCGAGGCACAGACGATCCAGCTGGCCAACCTGCCGATCATGGTCGGCTCCGGTGCGCTGATGGCAGTCGCGTTCGCCTACGCGTCGTACGCGCCGCTGCGGGCGTTGCTGCCGATCGCCGTGATGGGTGCTCTGGGCTCGCTGGTGTTCACGCTGATGACGCGGGCATCGTTCGGTCCGTCCTGGTCGACCGCGGCGGCGGCCTTCGTCGTCGGTCTCGGCGGCTACTCGCTGGGCCGGCGGTCCGGGGTGCCGCCGCTGGTGGTGGTCGTGGCGGGGACGATCCCGCTGCTGCCGGGACTGACCATCTACAAGGGCTTGTACGAGCTGATGGGACTCGGCAACCTGGTCGGCATCGTCAGCCTGACGACCGCGGTCGCCATCGGCGTCGCCCTCGCCTCGGGCATCATCCTCGGCGAGTACGTCGCCCAGCCCATCCGCCGCGAGGCCCGCCGCCTCGAAGACCGCCTCGCCGGTCCTCGCCTCGTCGGCCCACGCCGCCCGGTACGCCGCCGCACCGGGCCACTTCGTACCGGGCCACGTCGTACCCGCAGGCGTCGGTCGGCGGAGGTCTAGATCTCTTCGAGGGCGATGTCATCCAACAGGAGCCAGACATCCTGGCCGTGGCCGAAGAAGCCGCCGTACAACATCCAGGCGGTCAGGCGGTAGCGGTGATTGGGGCGCACGGCAACGTTCTGCTGGAGCTGGTGCGTGCCGATGGAGTCACGGACGTACGCGTTGTTGGCTCCGGAGTGACCGAGGTTCGTACGGTCGATGCCGCCGCGTCCGCTCAGTTGCCAGGGTGCTGACGGCCACGGATGCATGAAGGTGCCGTACAGGCCGGGGTAGTCGGTGCCTCGGACAACCACCTGTTCGCCGCTCCACGGCCCCCGGTGATCGACGTCGCCGAGCGCAGGACGACGGAGGCGCGTTGCTCGTCGAGGTACATCATCAGCCACTTGCCCAGGTACGCGTTCCACTGGACCGAGACCTCACTGATCGGGCCGACCGCGATCGGTACGGCGGCCGACTCCTGCGGCGACCAGGTCCGGCCGTCCCAGTACCGCCAGGCCTTCTTCTGCAGCACCTGCTGCTCCGGGACCCCGGCGACATAGGTGTTGCCGAACCGTCCTTTCGGCGTACCGATCATGTGGTTCGTGCTGCTGGTGCTGCGAGAAATCGATTTCCGTGCACCCTAACCGCCGAGGGTGACGCGGTCAACAGCTTGGCCCACCCCGACTGCGCGGCGGGTGGTTTCGTGGGTCCGGGTGACCTTGGCGGCGGCGAGCCGTTAGAGTTACTGACTGGAAACATCGGCTGATCGCCGGGGTGGCCCGGCGGGCTCGGAGGATCGACGTGGCACTGGGTAGGACATCCCCGCGGGACCTGCCGCTGTTCGCGGATCTGTCCGGACGCGACATCCGGGACATCTTCAAGGCCGGCGAGGAGGTCTCCGTGCCGGCCGGCTGGTCGCTGATCCTGGAGCAGACCGCACCGGACGCGGCGTACCTGATCCTCAGTGGTACGGCGGCGGTCCGGGTGAAGGGCACGGAGATCGCCGAGCTCGGCCCGGGTGACATCGCCGGCGAGGTCGGGGTCCGCCGGAACCAGTTGCGGACGGCAACCGTCACGGCCAAGTCCCGGCTGCAGTTGCTGCACTTCACCCGGGAGAAGTTCGACGACCTGACCCGCCGCCTGCCGGCCTTCCGCGACGTCATCGACGCCACCATCGCCGAGCGCCGCGGTGGTTCCTGACCCCACGCCGCCCGGCCCGACCGAGCCCTCCCCACGCTCACCCGCCCCGGTCCCGGCGCCCCCCGAACCCCACACCCACCAGTCACCTGCCCGCGAGACGGCGGACGGCGAGGACGACCCGCCTGGAGCACCGCTCGAGTCTCTTGCCGGGACCGGCGTACGGGAAGGTGGGCAGGTGGATCTGGGGTCGCTGCAGCGGGAGTTCGAGCGCGCGTTGCTCGGTGGCGAGCGGAAGTTCACCCGGATCCAGGTGTCGGAGCGGGCGGGGATCTCGATCGCGCGGGCCGAGCGGATGTGGCATGCGCTCGGGTTCGCGACGGTGCCGGATGACGAGGTTGCGTTCACCGACGACGACGTCGAGGCGCTGCGGTTGGTGGCGGCGCTGGAGGACGACGACTTCATCGATCCGGAGATGGAGTCCTCGCTGGCGCGTAAGCTCGGGCAGACCCAATCCCGGTTGGCGTCCTGGCAGTCGTCGATGTTCCTGGAGTTCCTGGCGAGCTCGAAGCTGTCGGCGGACGAGGCGATCGAGGTTGCGGGCCAGCTGTTGCCGGCGATGGAGCGGTTGCAGACCTACGTCTGGCGGCGGCACCTGGCCGCGGCCGCCGGGCGGGCGGTGGCCGGATCCGACGAGCTGGCACGCGGCGTACGGGCGGTTGGGTTCGCCGACATCGTCAGTTTCACCCGGCTGACCCGACGGCTGACGGAGGCTGAACTCGGCCAGCTGATCGAGCGGTTCGAGGGGATGGCCGCGGACGTCGTTGCGTTGAACGGCGGCCGGGTGATCAAGTCGATCGGCGACGAGGTGCTGTTCGTCACCGACACCGCGGCCCAGGGCGCCGCGGTCGCACTGGCGCTGCAGGACGCGGTCACCGCGGCCGAGGACCTGCCCGACCTGCGGATCGGTCTTTCCTACGGCACCATCCTGATCCGGCTCGGCGACGTGTACGGCGAAGTCGTCAACCTAGCCGCCCGTCTCACCTCGGAATGCAAACCCGGCCGCGTACTCGTCGACCGCGAACTAGCCGCCGCCCTCGACGGCCACTCCGACTACCGCCTCCGCCGCCTCCGCCGCGTCTCGGTCCGCGGCTACCACCACCTCGTCCCGTACTCCCTCCAACGGTCTGAGGTGTAGTCGACCGGCGGGCACACCTACCTGCCTCGGCAGGAAGTGGGCGACATACGCTGGCCGGGTGCGCGAGATCCTGACCATTGCTGACCTGAACCGAGCCAGTGGAGGCGACCCGCTGATCGTCTGGGCCGGGCAAGGGTTCGGCCGAGGCGTTCGGGCTTGGTACGACGGGGACGCGGTGGTCGTCGCGTCACCGGATCTCTCGAAGCGCGACCGGCTCGCGGTCGCCGGGCCGGCGGAATCCGTTGCTCGCCTCGCCATCGGCGTGTTCGCCGAGGTGGGGCCGAGCTTCCGTCCGTTCGGTGACGAGCAGCTGGTGCGTGAGCTCGCCGATCGGGTGCCGGGGATGGAGTTCTCGGCCGCATTCGGCTGGATGGAGACGCGGACGTCCCCCGCTCACCAACCTCGGTCGGCACCGCCGGCGCAGGCTCAGCCGCCTGCTCGGATCGCCTCCGGCGGTGACTTGGTGAGTGCGGGAGGTCCGGTCTGGCTTGAGGGCGATGCCGGGGTGGTGGATCTCTTGACCGAGGCATCGCCTGCGTCGTACGCGTGGCCCGGGCGGAGCGGCGTACGACGGTGGGCTGCGGTGACCGGCGACGGCGGGGAACTGCTGAGCGTCGCGGCGGATGCGTGGAGTGCGCCGGAGGTGGGGTTTCTGGCCGGCGTTGCCACTCATCCCGTTGCGCGGGGCAAGGGACTGTCCCGGCAGGTCTGCGGTTTCGTCACGGCCGAGCTGATCTCGCGGCACGGCAGCGCTGCGCTGATGGTTGACGCAGACAATCCCGCTGCCATGGCGGTCTACCGGAACCTCGGCTACACCTATCGGGCGGTCGCCGCGGCCCACCTCTGACCCGCGCTCACCGCGTGGGTTGCGGTCGTCGCCGCGGCCCATCTCTTACTTCCAACTAGACCGCGGTTACCGCGTGGGCGCGACCGTGAGGGTCACGCCGGCGCGCGGGGTCGACGGCTGTGCCGTGGGTGCGGCGGGGGTCGGCTTCGCGGTCGGGGCCGTTGGCTTGTCGGTCGGGCCTTGGCTCGGGGTCGGTGTCGGGGTCGGGGTCGTCCGAGTGGCCGGCGCCGGCGGCGGGACGAACGGGGCCTTCGTGCTGTCTTTGCAGTTCTCCTGGTCCGCGTAACCGTTCTCGTCCGGGCTGACCACGGCCTGCGGGAACAGGTTGCTGGTCGTGTCGCGGGTGGTGGTCCCGTAGTTCGCCGCGCAGTCCTGGAGCTCCAGGCCGATCGGGTTGCCATCCTGGTCGTACAGGCGGACGTCAACCTGCTTGCCCTGGGCATCGAACGGGTAGATGTTCGTGACCTGGTTGCCGTTCAGCGTCAGCCCGTTCGACGGCGGGTTGTACGACGAGTTGCCGCCGCGGTAGTCGTTGTAGTGGCCGAACACGTTGAACGACGTCCCGACGTACGCCGCCGCGAGGAAAGCCGGGACCGCGATGGCCGCGACGACGTTGAGCGGTACGACGTACCAGAGCCAGCGGCGGTCCTTCTGGGTCTTGCGGCCGATCCAGATCGAGACCGCCGCACCGGCGACCGAGCCGACCACGGTGACCGAGGCGGCGCCGAACAGCGCGAAGAACCCACCGGCGCCGATCACGCCGCGCGCGACCCACCAGACCGGCTGACCGATGCTGACCAGCTCGCCGCGGACGTGCGGCGGGATCTGGTCGACCCAGCCACGGATGGCGGCCGCGCCTTGGGCGCCGCGCGGGGTGTCCAGGACGATCCGCGGGTCGTGGCCGCGCAACGCTCGTACGCCGAGGTACGCCGCGACGAACAGCACCGCGATCCCGAGCAGTCCGAAGAACGCGGTCGCGTTCTCGTCCCAGGCGAAGATGCCGAGGGCAAGGAAGAACGGGCCGACGGTGGCCGCGATCAGGCCCCAGCGGAGGGCCTTCCAGCCGGCCTCGAGGTGGGCGGCGCCGACCGGTTGGGTGCGGGGCGGATAGCCGGCCGCGGTCCGCAGCTCATCGGCATACTGCTTCGGGCTGCCCAGCCGCTCCTGCAGGGCCGTGATGGTCGGCTCGCCCTCGAACTCGGCGGCGACCTCGGTGAGGTGACCGCTGACGTCGTCGAGCACGTCCTCCAGCTCGCCCGGCGGCAGGTCGCTCAGCTCGGCCCGAACCTGGGCCAGGTAGATCGCGACCGCTCCGGTCAGAGTGCTGTTCACGCGGCCTCCTTCTCCAGCAGCAGCACCGACATGGTGTCGGCGAAGTGGTTCCAGGTCTTGGTGGACTGCGCGAGCAAGTCCCGGCCGGTCTTGTTCAGCCCGTAGTACTTGCGGTGCGGGCCTTCCTCGCTCGGCTGCACGTACGACGTCAGCGCGCCGGCCGCGAACAACCGCCGCAACGTCCCGTACACCGACGCGTCCGCAACGTCCTCCAGGCCGGCGGCCCGCAGTCGCCGGAGTACGTCGTACCCGTATCCGTCGGCGTCGCGCAGCACGGCGAGCACCGCCAGATCCAGCACGCCTTTGAGCAACTGGCTCGTGTCCATCAGTCCTCCCTCCGCGCACCGGAAGGCCGGACCCCTCAGACCGCCCTCCCGGTGCTCTACCGACCACACTACTACACACTGCACAGTACTCCACAAGACAGCAGGGGCCGACGCGGTTCGTAGCTCCGCAATTTCGATCAAGTTTGGGGGGGCTGGGGAGGGCACAGTGGGGGTATGGCGGATGTGTTTGAGGAGTTTGTTGCGGTAGTGGCTGAGGGGCTGGCCGGGGTGGGGGCTGCGACGGTGAATGGGGCCGGGCTGGCCGGCCGGGTGCATTTGTCGCGGTTTCATTTTGATCGGGTGATCGGGGCGGTGGCGGGGGAGTCGCCGTTCGCGTTCCGGCGGCGGGTGTTGCTGGAGCGGGCGGCGTACCGGTTGCTGGCCGAGCAGGTCGCCGTACTGGATGTCGCGGTGGAGGCCGGGTACGGGTCGCACGAGGCGTTCACGCGGGCGTTCGCCAGGGCTTATGGGATGTCGCCGCGGGAGTGGCGGCGGGAGGCGTCGCGGGTGTTCTTCCTGACGGCGCCGAGCGGGGTTCATTTTCAGCCGCCGGCGGGATTGCGCCTGCCGGCACGGAGAGAGGTGCGAGGGATGGACGTACTGGTCAGGATGGTTGAACACCACGTCTGGTTGACCGGCGAGATGATCGAGCGCGGCGCCCGGCTGGACGCGGCCGCGCTGGATCGGCCGATCGAGCTGTCGGTGGAAGGGATCGACGACGACATCTCGATCCGGTACCTGCTGGATCGGCTGGTCTGGCAGGAAGAAATGTGGCTGGCATCGGTGGAGGACCGGCCGTTCCAGGTTCCGGAGTGCGGGCGGCAAGTGGTCACGCCGATCCCCGAGCTCCGCGACCGGCACGCGCTCGCCGGCTCACGATTCGTTGCCTTGGTCAATCAGTTGAACGAGGACGGGCGCTTCGACGAGAGCTTCGTCGACACCACGTGTGAGCCGCCGCGAGTCTTCACGTACGGCGGGATGGTCGCCCACGTACTGACGTTCGCCGCCCACCGTCGATCTCTACTCATCGGCGCCTTCTACACCGCCGGCATCACCGACCTCGGCTTCGGCGACCCCATGCACTTCGTCACCGAAGGCAAGTAGTTCTGCGGGGTCTGCCCTTCTGGGCTCAGGCGGCGAGTGGGTGGCGGCGAGCGTCGAGGTCCTGGGTGATGCGGGCGACGACGGTGGCGGGGGCATGGAGGAGGTCGTTGGCGGTGACGACGCGGAGCAGCCAGCCTTCGCGTTCCAGGTTCTCGCGCCGGCGGATGTCGCGTCTCCACTGACGGAGGTCGACGAGGTGGTGCCGGCCGTCGTACTCGATCGCGATCTTGAGGTTGGGGTAGGCCAGGTCGGGTCTCGCCAGCCAGCCTCCGTCGCAGTCGTGGATGTCGTGGGCGACTTGCGGTTCGGGGAGGCCGGCGAGGACGAGGAGGAGTCGCAGACGCGATTCCATCGGTGAGTCGACTCCACGTCTGACGAGTGCGGCCGCTTCTCGGGCCAAGCGGACGCCTCGTACGCCGATCGCCGCTGACGTGAGGTCGATCAGGTGCGCGGGCTCGGCGTGTGTACGTCGTACGAGGGAGTCTCCGGCTGTCACGAGCTCGGTCAGGTCGGAGTGCGGTGCTAGGTCGAGGAATGTGCGGCCGGGAGGGGTCAGCGGTAGCCCGGCGTTCATGATGCGCTCGAGGTTGAGTACTTCGTGGACGCGCAGGCCGTCGATTCGTGGGAGCGTTCGGTGGGGATCGCGTTGGACGCTCACATGTACGTCGTTGTCGGTCGGGCCGTCGGCGTCCCACAGAGTCAGCGCGGTGTGGTGACTCACGACTGCTTCGGGCGTCAGGAGCAATGCGGCCTCGGCGAGCAGGCGGGGCGTCACTGCGACGTGTGCGGCGACGTACACGGGGCCCAGCACTCGCCGGTAGCCCACTCCGCGCAGGACTCCGCGGGAGATCCCACCCACTCGCGCCTGCGCCGCCGTGAACAACATGGCTCCATCTTCCCGGCTCCACCCCTCCCCTGCTCCGCTTATCCACAGGCCCATCGAGTCGTGGCGTTCGGCTGGACCGTGAAACCGCGAGTCGTGGATGCGGGTTGCGGAAGTCGGCGTGTCGGCAGCCGAACCTCACGACTCGGCGAAAGCAGCCCCGGGGAGCGGTCGGCCCAAGGGCAGCCGTTGTGCACGACTCGGCGAGGGGCTGGGGCAGCCGCCAATCCATGACTCGGCGAACCGGGCTCGGGGTCGGCGAAAGGCCCGGGGTGGGCGAAACGAGCCGGGGCCGGCGAAGGGCCGGGGTTAGTTGGTGGGGTCGTGGAGGTCGGGGCGTTGGGAGGGGGTGGTGATGTCTACGTCTATTGGTTGGAGCTTGGTGGGGGCGGTTAGTTTGCCGGAGGTGACGGGGAGGTTGAGTTTGCTGCCGGCCAGGTCGATGTCGATGGTGGCGCCGGTGTCGTTGGGGCTGGTCCACTCGGTGTCGGAGAGGGTGATGGCCAGGCCGAGGATGCGGCCCTTGGGGATGACCTCGTCCTGGGCGCGAAGAGGGACGGTGATGGTCGTCCACTGGCCGGGGGTGAGCGGGGTGGGCTTGCTCAGGGACTTGCTGTGGGCGGCGTCGACCCAGCCGCGGCTGACGATGCCGTGGTCGCTTTGGGTGGTCAGTTTCTGGACCGTGTAATAGCAGCTGTCGTCATAGTCCGTACTCGCGCCTTCGCAGGTGCTCTGGTCGGTACGGCGGATGCCGGAGTACCGGGCGGCGTCGCCGTACTCGATCAGGCGGGCTGTGACCGGAGTGGTGACCGAGTCGGACTTGATCCGCAGCGTGACGGACGCCGTACCGCTGATCCGGATCGGCACCGGCAGTGGCGCGGACAGGAACATCTGCCGGCCGGCGATCACCTCGGACGGGTCGGCGACGATATCGTCCTCGGTCAGGTCGGGGTCGTCGGTGATCGTGACGGATCCCTTGCCCAGAGCACCTAGTTTGCCGGCGGACAGTGGCACGGAGACGGGACGGTTCACGGCCGGCCAGGTCTTGTAGTTGCGCCAGACATCGGGCGACGTCTCGACCGATGCCATCGGCTCCTTCATCACGCCGTTCTGCAAGCCCTGCAACCAGTAGTCGAACCACTTGTGCAGCTCGTCAACCCACTCGTCGCGGCGGAACTCGAAGGGATCCACGTGGTCCTCGACGCCGAGCCACAGCTTGCGGGGAACGTTGTTCTTGGCCAGCGCGGCCCACCACTGCGAGAAGTGGATGGTCTGCACGTTGTAGTCGCTCAGGCCGTGCGTCATGAAGACCGACGCCTTCACCTTGCTCGCGTCCTTCAGATAGTCACGCTCGGCCCAGAACGCGGTGTAGTCGCCGGTGTCGTCATCGTCGTTGTCACCGAGCTCGGCGCGGACCGCTTCACACGCGGGGCTGTCGTGACCGACGTAGCCGCCGAGCCAGGGCATGTAGTCGTCCGAGTACGGTACGCCGCCGGAGCGGGTGTAGTCGTACCACGAGGAGATGGCCGAGATCGGCACGATCGTCTTCAGGCCTTTGACTCCGGTCGCCGCGACACCGTTGGCCAGCGTTCCGTCGTACGACTTGCCGATCATGCCGACCGCGCCGGTGGTCCAGGTCGCCTTCACCGGCCGCCCGTCGGCGGTGTGTGCGGTGTTGCGTCCGTTCAGCCAGTCGATGACGTCGACAACGGAGTCGATCTCGTCCTTGCCGCCGACGTCGCCGCAGCCGGTCGAGCGTCCGGTGCCGACGATGTCGACGCCGACCATCGCGTAGCCGCGCGGAACGAAGTAGTTGTCGTAGTAGAGCGGCATCCGCTGGATGATGCCGTTCTCGTCGTACGTCTTCTTCTCACTCTCGTTGCCGCGACCGCAGCAGGAGTAGTACGGCGACGCGTCCATGATGACCGGGATCCGTACGCCGGTCAGCACGGTCTCGACCGGGCGGACGATGTCGACGGCGATCACGTCGTCCTTGCCGTCGGAGTCGGTGTCCATAGTGGTGTCGACGTACACGGACTCGCGGATCGCGGAAGAGTAGTCGTAGACCGGCTGGGTGCTCTTGGTCGCCGCGTCGACGTGCGCGGGCAGGCTCGGAGCGGCCGGAGCGGGGGCTCCGGAGGGGTCATCCGGGGTCGGGACAGCCACGGCGGGACCCGTCACGGTCGCGAGGCTGAGCACAGTGGACGAGACCAGGATCGTCATCCTGGCGCGGACGGTCGTCATGGCTGGGAAGGCTAGTCACTCCCGCGCCGCAAAGCCAGGTTCTACCGAGATTGCCCGGCACTTCCCCGCGACAGAGCGTGACGAGACACTGGTTCCGATAAGGTGACCGCCACCACCCGCAGGGGGAGAGCAGGAAAGGGTAGGCCAGTGAATCTGCGAGCACCGGTGACATTGCTGGACGTGGCACAGCGCGCGGGCGTGTCGGTCGCGACCGCTTCTCGCGTGCTCAACGGCGGGGACCGGGTTCCCCGTCCCGAGTTGCAGGAGCGGGTCAAGGCCGCCGCCGACGAGCTCGGCTACACGCCGAACGCGCAGGCGCAGGCGTTGGCGAAATCGTCGACCAACGTGGTCGGCATCCTGGTCCACGACATCGAGGACCCGTACTTCGCCGCCATCGCGAACGGCGTGATGCGTGCCGCCGACGAACGCCATCTGCTGGTGATGATGGCCAGCACGTTCCGGGACGCGGAGCGCGAGATCGCTTACCTGTCGTCGTTGCGGGCGCAGCGGGCGCGGGCCGCGGTGATGATCGGCAGCCGGCGGACCGACGCCGAGAGCCTGGCCCGGACCGCGACCGAGGTCGACACGTTCCTCAATTCCGGCGCCGGCCTGGCGCTGGTCAGCCAGTCCGGGATGCCGGCCCACACGATCGAGCCGGACAACCGTTCCGGCGCGGCGGCGCTGGCCCGCGAGCTGGTCGGGCTCGGCTGGCGGAAGTTCGCCGTACTGAGTGGACCGGAAACGCTGGCGACGGCACGTGACCGACGAGTCGGATTCGTCGAGGGTCTGGCCGAGTCCGGGTTGGAGCCGGTGGTTGTCGAGGCCGGTGAGTTCACTCGTGACGGCGGGTACGCCGCGGCCGAGGTGATGCTGGATCGGCACGCCGATGTTGACTGTGTGTTCGCGGTGAACGACGTGATGGCGGTCGGTGCGATGTCCGCGTTGCGTGCGCGCGGAGTCGACGTACCGGGTCAGTTGGGGGTCGCCGGATTCGACGACATCGCGACGCTGCGGGACGTGTGGCCGGGGCTGACGACGGTACGGCTGCCACTGGAGCAGATGGGCCGGCGGGCGCTCGAGCTCGCGATCGAGGGTGGCGAGCCGAAGACCGAGACGTTCAAGGCCGAGGTCGTCCTGCGGGAGAGCACCGCGAAGGCCTGAAATATGCTCGCGGGGTGACTGTTTCCGAGATCTTCGACCCATCGGCCTGGAAACAGGTGGACGGGTTCGACCTGACCGACATCACCTATCACCGGGCGGTCGACGCCGGGGTGGTGCGGATCGCGTTCAACCGGCCCGAGGTGCGCAACGCGTTCCGGCCGCACACCGTGGACGAGCTGTACCGGGTGCTGGACCACGCGCGGATGTCGTCCGACGTCGGCTGTGTGCTGCTGACCGGCAACGGCCCGTCACCGAAGGACGGCGGGTGGGCGTTCTGCTCGGGTGGTGACCAGCGGATCCGTGGCAAGGACGGTTACAAGTACGCCGAGGGTACGACGGCCGAATCCATCGACCCGGCGAAGGCCGGCCGGCTGCACATCCTCGAGGTGCAGCGGCTGATCCGCTTCATGTCGAAGGTCGTCATCTGCGTAGTCCCGGGGTGGGCCGCGGGCGGCGGGCACAGCCTGCACGTGGTCGCGGACCTGACCCTGGCGTCCGCGGAACACGCACGGTTCAAGCAGACCGATGCCGATGTGGCGTCGTTCGACGGTGGCTTCGGATCGGCGTACCTGGCCCGGCAGGTCGGGCAGAAGTTCGCGCGGGAGATCTTCTTCCTCGGTGACGAGTACTCCGCCGAGGACGCGTACCGGATGGGCATGGTGAACAAGGTCGTGCCGCACGCCGAGCTGGAGGCGGTCGCCCTCGAGTGGGGCAAGAAGATCTGCGCGAAGTCGCCGACCGCGCAACGGATGCTGAAGTACGCCTTCAACCTGATCGACGACGGGCTGGTCGGGCAGCAGTTGTTCGCCGGCGAAGCGACCCGCCTCGCCTACGGTACGGACGAGGCCGCCGAGGGCCGCGATTCCTTCCTGGAGAAGCGTCCCGCGGACTGGTCGCCGTACCCCTACGCCTTCTAGGGTTTGTGCCACTTCTGGTTGCTGGCGCCGTTGCAGGAACGCAGGGTCAGCCGGCCGCCGTTCGCGGTCGTGTCGGCGGTGACGCACTTGTCGGCGGTCGGGTTGACCAGGTCGTGATTGTTGTTGAGGGCAAACTTCTGGGCCCAGCCGCCGTTGCAGTTGACCAGCTGGACCTGCGTGCCCTCGGCGGTCGACGCCCAGGCGAGGTCCATACACAGGCCCATCGACCGGACCGATCCGTCGGGCTGGAAGGTCCACTGCTGGTTCGGGGCGGTCGCGCAATCCCATAGCTGCAAGGGCGTTCCGTCCCGGCCGACGCCGTCGGTCGCGTTCTGTACGTCGATGCAGCGGTTCGATGCGTCGCTCTGCAACGCGACCGCCGACGCGCCCGCCGCGGCCGGTGGCTGCTGCGTCGAGTCGATCGGCCAGGAGGACGGGGCGAATCCGGTGTTCGAGGACTGCACGGTCGACGGCGTACCGATGGCTGCTCAGGCCGTGGCTGCCGCTGCCGGTGCGCCCGCCGTCACCGCGGCCGGGGCCCTCGACGAGAGCATGCCGCCCGATGACGAGACTCTCGAGGACGTGCTGGCCGAGCTCGAGGAGCAGGTCGGCCTGGATCGGGTGAAGCGCGACGTCCAGTCGATGGTGAAGCTGATGCAGGCGGTCCGGATGCGGCAGGAAGCCGGTCTGCCCGCGCCACCGCTGAGCCGGCACCTGGTCTTCGCCGGCAACCCCGGCACGGGCAAGACCACCGTGGCCCGGCTGTACGGGCGGGTGCTCAAGGCGCTCGGCCTGCTGCGCCGCGGCCACTTGGTCGAAGTCGAGCGGACCGCGCTCGTCGGCGAGTACGTCGGTCACACCGGACCGAAGACCACCGCGGCAGTCACCCAGGCGCTCGGTGGTGTGCTGTTCATCGACGAGGCGTACTCGCTGGCACCCGTTGGCATCGGCAACGACTTCGGTGCGGAGGCGATCGCGACGCTGGTGAAGCTGATGGAGGACCACCGCGACGACCTCGTCGTGATCGTGGCCGGCTACGTCAACGACATGTCCCGGTTCATCGGCTCCAACCCGGTCTGTCGTCCCGGTTCACCCGGACGCTGATGTTCGAGGACTACACCGCCGCCGAGCTGGTCGCGATCGTCGAGTACCAGGCCCGCGAGCACCAGTACGAGCTGTCGGGCGACGCGCGTACGGCGTTGGCGGAGCTGTTCGAGCAACTGCCCCGCGGCGAGGGGTTCGGCAACGGCCGGTCCGCCCGGCAGATCTTCCAGGCGATGACCGAACGGCAGGCCCACCGCCTGTCCGACCTCACGGCCCCGACCCCTGCCCAGCTCGTTTCGCTCGAGTCGGCCGATCTTCCAGCCAGCTTCTAACATCAATTGCTGAGTAGTTAGCAGAAAATTTCGTGCGAACTACTGACAGTTCACGGTAAGACGCTTACGGTCGGCTCCTATGGACAAACTTTCCCGCCGTGGGCTGCTCGCCGGAGCCGGCGCGCTGCTCGCCGCCGGTGCCGTCGGCGCACCTACCGCCGCTGCCCGCCCGTTCGCCCTGCTGCCCACTCGACGCTTCGCCCTGGACGGGCCGGGCGGCGAGCTGTTCACCGGCAAGCCGCTGGCCGACGTCACGGTGATGCAGTCGATCGCCTTCGACAGCCCGAACCGGCGACTGTTCGCCGGCCAACTGCGCGCCGGGTCGCCCGCGAGTAGCGGTGACCTCACGCTCACTCAGCTCAGCCTCGACGGAGACGTCGCCGGCCACATGTACCTGTCCGGCTTCGGGCACGCCGTCTCGATCGGCGCCGAGACCGTCGGGCGGACGACGTACCTGTGGACCGAGACCGACGTGGACACGGCCAACGCCCGTGGCCGGCAGATCGCCCGCTTCCCCTGGCAGAACGGCGCCACTCTGACCAAGGACTCCCCGACGCTGCGGAGCTGGAAGCCGGTCGCCGACGGAGCCGTGTTCACGCCGTCGGTGGATCAGCGGCACGGCCGGATCGCCATCCGGCACACGCTGGCGGACGGTTTCCACATCAACGTGTACTCGCTCGCGGCTGCGCGGGTGGGCAACTTCTCGCGGGTGCTCGCGTCGTTCAAGCAACCCACGATGACGGCCGGGATCGACTTCCAGGGCTGGGCCCTCTATGGCTCGTACGTCTATCTCTGGGAGGGCGAGGCGTACGCCGGCACTCCCGACCCGGCCCTGGCGACGTCGAAGCTATGGACCTACGACATCAACTCCGGCGAGGTCGTCGAGTCGGTGCGAATCCTCGACGGCGCCGACCTGGTCTACCGCGAAGCCGAGGGCGTCGGCGTGTACGTCGGCCACCTGGGCAGCCCCCGCCTGTGCTTCGGGTTCGCCTCCGGTGTCACCGGCGACCGCCGAGCCAACCTCTTCTACCGCGACACGCTCGTCTAGCGGCTACTGGGCGACGCCGTACAAGCGGTCGCCGGCGTCGCCCAGGCCGGGCACGATGTAGCCCTTCTCGTTCAGGTGCGAGTCCATCCCCGCGATCACGAGGTTGCACGGTACGTCGAGGTCGGCGAGCTCCTGCTCGATGCGCTGCACGCCCTCGGGTGCGGCGAGCAGGCAGATCGCGGTGATGTGGTCGGCGCCGCGTTCGACCAGGAACTGGATCGCCGCCGCCAGGGTGCCGCCGGTGGCCAGCATCGGGTCGAGCACGTAGCACTGGCGACCGGACAGATCCTCCGGCAGCCGTTCGGCGTACGTCGAGGCCGTCAGGGTCTCCTCGTTGCGGACCATGCCGAGGAACCCGACCTCGGCGGTCGGCAGCAGCCGGGACATGCCTTCGAGCATGCCGAGGCCGGCCCGCAGGATCGGCACGACCAGCGGTTTCGGCGCCGTCAGCTTGACGCCCTGGGCCTCGGCGACCGGGGTCTGGACGGTGACCGGACCGGTGCGGACGTCCCGGGTCGCCTCGTAGGCGAGCAGCGTGACGAGCTCCTCGGTCAGCCGCCGGAACGTGGGTGAGTCCGTGCGCTCGTCCCGCAGCGCGGTGAGCTTGTGGGCGACGAGCGGGTGGTCCACGACGAGGATCTGCATAAGCCGGAACGGTACCGTCGGCGATTCGGCGCGGGAAAGTGCGCTCGCTGCCAGACTCGAAAGTGCATTGGAATCTGCCCTGCCTCGCCCCCCAGGGAGTACGCCGATGACCGAGAGCACCGCGAAGACTCCCGAGCAGCTCGACCGCCTTCGCCGGCGGGCCGCGTTCCTGCGGGAGCTCGAGGAAGCCCGCGCCCTCCGTGACCGGATCGCACCCGCCGGGCCCGGGTCCGGCAACTCCGTGAGGCCATGCGCAGAGCGACGTATCATCACTGATCGTTAGGGCTACTGATATCGCGTCGAGATCACCAATACCTCCCGTGTCCGGCGGGAGTCTGCGACGATGAGGCGGTGTCTGATGCCACGGCTGGGCCGATGACCACGGATCTCGACTTCGCGGTCGCCGCGTACACCGAGGACGGGGTCTGGACCGTCACACCGCTGGTGCTCCGCGGTGAGCCCGACCTGTCCACGCTGGTGTCGGCACTGCTGCGGTACCCGGGCGAGGCGGGCGTGCTCGGGATGATCTCGGTCGACGAGGACTTCTTCATCCTGCTGCGCGTGCTCGGCGGCCGGGCCCGGTTGCTGATCTCCGACGTGACCGCGGCGACCGAGTGGCCGCTGGCCCGGCAAGTGGTCGACGAACTCGACATCCCGCTCGCGGATGACGACGACGAACAGGTTCCGGCCGGCGACCTGGCGATCATCGCGGACCTCGGCCTGAGCGCGATGGATCTGGGCGCGCTGTGCGACGACGTCGACCTCTACCCGGAGGAGATGCTCGAGGAGATCGCCGAGGTACTGGGGTTCGGCAACCAGTTCCACGAGGCGATCGAGGCCCTTGGTTAGTCCGGCGCTGCGGCGCGAGTGGGCGCGGTTGATGACCCTCGCGCTGGACGAGGGCGAGAAGGCGCTGCCCGACGTACCGATCGGGGCGGTCGTGGTGGACTCCTCCGGCGAGGTGATCGGCCGTGGTCACAACGAGCGGGAGCTGACCGGCGACCCGACCGCGCACGCCGAAGTCCTGGCGATCCGGGACGCCGCCAAGCACGTCGGCGAGTGGCGGCTGACGGGCTGCACGCTCGTCGTAACGCTGGAGCCGTGCACGATGTGCGCCGGCGCGATCGTGCTGTCCCGGCTGGAGCGGCTGGTTTTCGCCGCGTACGACGAGAAGGCGGGGGCCGTGGGCTCGTTGTGGGACGTCGTGCGGGATCGGCGGCTCAACCACCGGCCGGAAGTCGTGGGCGGCGTGATGGCCGACGAGGCGGGCGCGCGGCTACGCGATTTCTTTATCGGGCACAGACCTTGATAGCCTCTGCGGCGGTGGCGTGTCCGAGCGGCCGAAGGAGCGCGCCTCGAAAGCGCGTGACGGGCAACCCCCGTCCGAGGGTTCAAATCCCTCCGCCACCGCCAACCGCCCCTCGAGGGTGGAAGAGAGCCGGAGACCCTGATGCTGTGTGATGCGTCAGGGTTTTCGTCTCTCTGGACCTTGCTCGGGACCTGACGCGACGAGGGGGCCCCACCATGGACGTTGCGGAGCTCGATCGGATTCTCCTGGCCGGGGCTGTGGTGCTGCTCGTCGCGGTCGTCGCGGTGCGGTTGAGCGGGCGGCTCGGGCTCCCGTCGCTGTTGATCTACCTCGGGATGGGGCTCGTGCTCGGCGAGTCGGGGCCGGGACACATCCACTTCGAGGACGCGCAACTGGCGCACGCGCTCGGGTTCGCGGCGCTGGTGGTGATCCTGACCGAGGGCGGTCTGACCACCCGGTGGAACGAAGTCCGTCCGGTGATGCCGCTGGGCGTCGTCCTGGCGACCGTCGGGGTGGCGATCAGCGTGGCGGTGGTCGCCTGCGTGGCGCACTATGTGCTCGGCCTCGACTGGCAGATCGCCGTACTGCTCGGCGCTGTCACGTCGCCGACGGACGCGGCCGCGGTCTTCTCGGTACTGCGGAAGGTGCCGATCAGACCGCGGTTGCGGGGTGCGCTGGAGTCCGAGTCCGGTCTGAACGACGCCCCGACCGTCTTGCTGGTCACCCTGGTCAGCACGGGCGAGGTCGGTGAGAAGGGCCTGCTGTACTTCAGCGGCCTGGTGCTCTACGAGCTCGTCATCGGCGCGCTGTTCGGGTTCGTGATCGGGTGGCTCAGCGTCGGCCTGATCCGCCGGATCGCGCTCAGCTCCGCTGGTCTGTACCCGCTGGCGGTCTTGTCGCTGGCGATCATTTCGTACGCTGGCGGGTCGGTGCTGCTGCACGTGTCCGGGTTCGCTTCGGTCTACGTGACCTCGCTGGTCCTCGGACGGGCGGAGCTGCCGCACCGGATGGCCACGCGGTCGTTCGTGGACGGGCTGGCGTGGCTGGCGCAGATCGGGCTGTTCGTGATGCTCGGGCTGCTCGCGTCGCCGGGCCGGTTCCGGCTGAACGACGTACTGGTCGCGCTGGTGATCGGGATCGCGGTGACCGTGGTCGGCCGATTCTTGTCGGTGGCCGTGTCGGCGACGCCGTTCCGGGTGCCGTGGCGTGAGCAGGCGTTCATCTCCTGGGCAGGCCTGCGTGGGGCGGTGCCGATCGTGCTCGCGACCATCCCACTCGCCGAGGGCGTGCCGCAGGCGGTCCGGATCTTCGACGTGGTGTTCGTCCTGGTCCTGCTCTTCACGCTGCTGCAGGGGCCTTCGCTGCCCTGGCTGGCGCGCCGGCTGGGGGTGCTCGACGAGAACGCCGCGCACGAGGTGGACATCGACGTCGCGCCGCTGGAGTCCCTCGGCGCCGACATGCTCCAGGTGTACGTGCCCAGCGAGTCGCGTCTGGCGGGTGTCGAGATCGGCGAGCTCCGCCTGCCGGCCGGCGTGTCCGTGTCCCTGATCATCCGGGGTGACCAGGCTTTCGTCCCGGACCGGCGGACCGTCCTGCGCGCCAACGACTCGCTCCTGGTCGTTGCCCCCAGCCCCCTCCGCGACCAGACCGTGCGCCGGCTGCGGGCGGTCAGCCGGGCCGGCCGCCTGGCCGGCTGGTTCGGCGAACGCGGCCGCGAACAGCTCTAGTTGGGGTTCTGGCCTGAAGGGACCGGCTGCGGGGTGTGGATCACCGGGAGGCAGACGGTGCTGTCAGCCGGGACGCCGACCGAGGGGAGGCCCTTGAGGCGGACCGAGCCGAAGCCGGCACCGATGACCAGGTCCACCGTGTGGTCGGTGCGGCCGTCGGCGACGATCAGGGCCTTCTGGTTCAGCTGGCCCGCGACCAGCAGCACCTCGGGCGCGTTGTCGCCGGCACCGCGGATCGAGGCCACGTCGATCTTGTCGCCCTTGGGCTCGTTCGCGACCCTGCCGATGTTGAAGCCGCGCTTCTTCAGCGCGTCGGCGACCCGCTGCGCCGAGCCCGCCCTGGCGCCGCCGTTGTAGACGTTCAGCACGACCTGCTTGGGCACCAGCCGGTTGTTCGGCAGCTTCTGCTCGACGCAGGTCGGCTCGGCGCTGCTGTTGACCAGGGAGTTCCACCCCCACCAGCCGCCGCCGACCAGGATGCCCAGCAGGATCACCATCGTCACCGGCGTGCGCCAGCGGATCCGCGAGTGCGGCCTCGGCTGCGGATGGATCGCGGTCATCGGCTCAACCCCCGTGAGCAGACATGGGTCAGTCCACAACCAGGACCCGGGCGTGCAGGACCAGACGCTGCTGCAGCGCGGCCCGCAGGGCCCGGTGCAGACCGTCCTCGAGGAACATCTCACCCTTCCACTCGACGACATGGGCGAACAGGTCGCCGTAGAAAGTGGAGTCCTCGTCGAGCAGCGCGTTCAGGTCCAGGGTGCCCTTGGTCGTGACGAGCTCGTCCAGCCGCACCTGCCGTGGCGGCAGTGACGACCAGTCCTTCGGCTTGAGCCCATGGTCCGGGTACGGCCGTTCCTCCCCGACGCGCTTGAAGATCACCCCCCGAAGTCTAGCGGGGTAAAAGGTCTTGTGAGAGGTCACAAATGTCACCGGAACAGACCACAAGGGCCGCTCAACCTTTCGCCGCCGTCCGGCGTCCCAGAGGATGAGGAGCAGCGGGAGCGGACTCCGCACCCGCGATCAAGGGGGGTTAACGCATGCGAATTCTTTCCAAACTCGGTCTCGCGACGGCGACAGTCACGGTCGTCGCTCTCGGTGCGACGTTGCCGGCGGACGCGATCACCGTGTCCCAGGTGCGAGCGGCCCAGACCCGGCTGAACGCGATCGGCTGCGGCGCGGGCCCGGTGGACGGCAAGGTCGGCGCCATGACGCAGGCGGCGACGGTGCGATTCCAGTCCGCCAACGTCCTGAGCCAGACCGGTTCGCTGACCAGTACGACGTACGCGCGGTTGATGGCGTCGACCGCGAAACGGTGTGACGTCCGGGCCGTGCCACGCCGGTCGGGCACGGGTCGCCGGATCGTGATCAGCCAGACGCAGAACTGGGTCTGGCTCGTCGATGCCCGCGGCAAGATCGTCCGGCAGGGCGGGATCATCGACAATCCGACGTACCTGAAGGCCGGGAACTACACCAGTGGCGCCAAGTGCGGCCGCGCGGCCCGGATCCGGAAGAACACCGACGGCGCGAGCCTCTACCTGAACAACTTCGTCCGGTTCGCGCCGTGCGGGATCGGCTTCCACCAGATCCCGACGTACAAGTCGAACGGAAGGCAGATCCACGCCGACTACCTGCTCGGCACGAACTACCGGGCCTCGCACGGCTGCATCCGGGTCTCGGCGTCGATGTCCGCCACCATCTGGTCCTTCGCGGCGGGTGCGACGCGTGTAGTCGTGATGCGGTGACTCCGGAGGGCTAGCATGCGCAGCGGGTAGTTCCGTCGAACCGGGGAAAGGCACGCTGACATGGCCGAGACAGGCGACGTCCTGGAGACCGTCAAGCAGGGGTACGCGTTCGAGGGAGCGGCGATCGAGCTCGGCGCGCTGCTGGTCGGCGGCGAGCCGACACCGGAGGCCGCGGTCCGGATCCCACTGTCGATGGTGAACCGGCACGGCCTGGTCGCCGGCGCCACCGGAACCGGTAAGACGAAGACGTTGCAGTTGATGGCCGAGCAGCTGTCCGCGGCCGGTGTCGCGGTGTTCGCCGCCGACATCAAGGGCGACCTGTCCGGCATCTCCCAGCCGGGCGAGGGGAACGACAAGCTGCTGTCCCGGACCAAGTCGATTGGTCAGGACTGGACCGCGTCCGGCTTCCCGACCGAGTTCTACGCGCTCGGCGGGCAGGGCACCGGGATCCCGATCCGGGCCACGATCACGTCGTTCGGGCCGGTGCTGCTGTCGAAGGTGCTGGGGCTGAACGACGTCCAGGAGTCGTCGCTCGGGCTGATCTTCCACTACGCCGACAAGGCCGGCCTGACGCTGCTCGACATCAAGGACCTGCGGTCGGTCATCCAGCACCTCACGTCCGACGAGGGCAAGGACGACTTGAAGGAGCTCGGCGGACTGTCCGCGGCGACTGCCGGGGTGATCCTGCGGTCGCTGATCGGGTTCGCCGACCAGGGCGCCGAGGCGTTCTTCGGGGAGCCGGAGTTCGACACCGCGGACCTGATGCAGCAGCGCGACGGCAAGGGCGTCGTATCGCTGCTGGAGCTGCCCAACCTGCAGGACCGGCCGGCCGTCTTCTCCACCTTCCTGATGTGGCTGCTGGCCGACCTGTTCCACGACCTCCCTGAGGTCGGCGACGTGGACAAACCGAAGCTGGTGTTCTTCTTCGACGAGGCGCACCTGCTGTTCAATGACGCGTCCAAGGCGTTCCTGGACTCGATCGCGCAGACCGTCCGGCTGATCCGGTCGAAGGGTGTCGGCGTCTTCTTCGTCACCCAGACCCCGAAGGACGTTCCGGACGACGTACTCGCGCAGCTCGGTTCGCGGGTCCAGCACCAACTGCGGGCGCACACGCCGAACGACGCGAAGGCGCTGAAGGCGACGGTGTCGACCTTCCCGAGCTCGTCGTACGACCTGGGTGAGGTCCTCACGCAGCTCGGGATCGGCGAGGCGATCGTGACGGTGATGAACGAGAAGGGTGCGCCGACGCCGGTCGCGTGGACCCGGTTGCGGGCGCCGCAGTCGCTGATGGCGCCGGCGTCGGCGGAGCAGATGACCGCGTCGGTCCAGGGGTCGTCGAACAACGCGAAGTACACCGAGGTGATCGACCGGGAGTCGGCGTACGAGAAGCTCGCCGCCAAGGTGCAGGCGGGCGCTGAGCAGGCGGAGGCCGAGGAGCAGGCCAAGCAGCAACAGCAAGAGGCCCCGAAGCCGCGCGCCCAGAAGCAGGAGAAGTCCATGGTCGAACAGGTCATCGGCTCGTCCGCCTTCAAACAGTTCGCCCGCTCGGCCGGCCGGGAGATCGTCCGCGGCCTGTTCGGCTCCGCACGCCGGCGCAAGTAATCCCTGTGCAGACAGGGAAGCCGTCGTTTGATCGTTGATCAAACGACTGAATCATCAATCATCAGCCATCGTTTCCAACTCGTAGTCCACAGCGCGCCGTCGCGGATTGGGACGAAACGCTTACTCGTCGTACGGTGGGACGGATGGTTGCGCAGAGTAGGCGAGCGGTACGTTCTTGGTCGCTCTGGACCCTGACGGTCCCGGCGTTCGCCGTCGTGGTGCTGGTCGACCTGGCCGCGATCGGGTACGCCGTGCACGCGTTCACCGACCTGCCGAGCTGGCGCGGGCTGGATGTGGTGTTCGCACTGACCACGTCGGCGCTGATCGCGGTCGAGGGTGCTCGCCGGGTGGAGAGTCGGCGGCGCCGGGGCGGAGCACTGCACAAGGACCTCGCCCCGGCCTGGATGATCGCGGCCGCCCTGGTGCTGCATCCGGGGCTGGCGATCCTGGTCGCCGTCCTGCTCCGGATCTGGTGGCGGATCCGGGCCGGCAAGTGCATCCCGTACCGCTGGGCCTTCTCGACCGCGGTGTACGTGCTCGCGGTCGGCGCCGCGCACGCGGTCTTCGTCATGGCCCGCGACCTGACCGGCGGCAGCGGCCTCGGTCTGGCCATCTCGATGGTGGCCGGCGCGATGGCGTACGTCGTGACCGACACCGTCCTGTGTGGACTGGCGATCTCGCTGATCATCCCCGGCAGCAGCCGGCGTGAGGCGATCGGCGGGCTCGACGATCTCTGCACCGACGCGACGGCCGCAACCCTCGGCTGCCTGCTCGCGGCGGCGTGCCTGATCAGCCCCTGGTTCGCGTTCGTGGCGATCCCGATCACGCTGACCGCGCAGCGGGCCCTGTTGCTCGGCCAGTTGGAGACCGAGGCGCAGACCGACCCGAAGACCAGCCTCACCCGGGTCGACTGGTGGCGGCGCCGGACCGAGGAGATGCTGCGCACCGCGCGGAACCAGCGGGAGCCGATGGCGGTCCTGCTGATCGACATCGACCACTTCAAGCAGGTCAACGACCGGCACGGGCACCTGGTCGGCGACGAGGCGCTCCGCGCGGTCGCGACGATCCTGCGCAGTGCGATCCGGGCGAAGGATGTGATCGGCCGGTTCGGTGGTGAGGAGTTCGTGATCGCGCTGCCGGGCACCGGGATCGACGAGGCCACGGTGACCGCCGACCGGCTCCGCAACGCGGTCGCCGCCAGCCCGCTCGCGGCGATGTGCGCCGGCGTCCTGGACGAGCCCGATCTGGACCCCGACACCTTCCGCCTCACCGTCTCGATCGGGGTGTCCGTCTATCCGGCCGACGGCAGCACCGTCGACGACCTGCTGCTCCGCGCCGACCGGGCGATGTATGCCGCCAAGGCCGCCGGCCGCAACCGCGTCCGCCTGGCCGCCGACACGCTGCCCGTCCCGCACTTGCTGCCGCGCCCGATCATCCCGGCGCCGGGCCCCGCTCACCGGACACCGCTCCGGCCGAGCGAGCCGGGTCCGCGGTCGCCTCCGGGGTCGCGTCACCCACCGACCGCCACTGATCTTCAGCATCCGGAGAACCATTCACCGCCGTTCGGCGTCCTCTGTGTGAGGACGGTAGGACGGAGAGCAGATGGCGGCTTCGGGAAGTCGCGACGACGACTTCACGGCGTTCGTGCTGGCCAGGTCCGCGCGGTTGGTGCACTTCGCGCGGATGCTCTGTGGCGACGCCGGCCTGGCGGAGGACCTGGTGCAGACCGCGCTGGAGAAGGCGTACCTGCGGTGGGACCGGATCGAGATGGCCGACCCGTTCGGCTACATCCGGCAGGCCGTGGTCAACCAGCACCTGTCCTGGGTACGACGCCGGCCGTGGCGCGAGCGGCCGAGCGGTGACGCGGTCGAGCTGGACCTGTACGTCGGCCTGTCCGACCCGGACCGCTCCGGCGCGGGCGCGGGCAGGTCCGTGGCCGATCCGTCCGGTGCGGTCGAGCGCCGGCTCGCGGTCGGCGCGGCCCTGGCGGCATTGAGCCGGCGCGAGCGTGCGGTCGTCGTACTGCGGTATGTCGAGGACCTCACCGAGCAGCAGACGGCGGCGGTCCTCGGGGTGGCGGTCGGCACGGTGAAGAGCACGAACGCGCGGGCGCTGGCGAAGCTGCGGGTCGCTCCCGAGCTGAGCGGCAGTTACGTAGGAGAGCGAGCATGAACGACAAGGGCAGTACGGCGACCGAGGACGACCTCCGGTCCGCCCTGGCTCCGGATGGCACCATCGCGCCGCTCGACCCCGCGCGCATGATCGCGGGAGCGCGTCGCCGGCGCAAGGTCCGCGGCCTCGCCACTGCCGCGATCGCGGCGGTCGTGGTCGGCGGGGTCGCCACCGGTGGAATCCTGGCCGGCGGCCAGTTGCTCGGCCAGGCTCCGGAGCCCGCGGATCCCGGACCGACGACGCTCGTGTCACCCAGCGCCCCGACAACGACGCCACAGATCCCGAAGGGCAGCGCAATCACCCCCGGCCTCGGGAGCACGCCCGGCGCGGTCCCGATCACGGCGGCGACCTGCAGGGCGGCGCTGAACGGCGAGCCAGGTCCCGGCACCGGCGCCACCCGGCGAAGCCTGCTGAGCGACGAGTCCGGAACCACGATCATGATCGCGGACAGCCGCTACTGGATGGTGTGCGACAACACGTTCGGGCCGCAGGTGTCGGCACGAAAGCCCGAGCGGCTGCAGAAGCCGAGCGCACAGGACACGGACGCCTTCGCGGTTGCCGACAACGAGATCACCCTCGCAGCCGGTCAGCGCGAGCTCTACTGGGCCGGCGGGATGCTGCCCGACGGCGTGGCGACGATCCGATACACCTTCCCCGACGGCGCGACCGAGGACGCCCAGGTCGATGGTGCCTTCTGGCTGATGCGCCATGTCTCAGAGCACATCCGTCCGGGCGGTCCATCGGCGACCAAGATCCGGGTCCGCCTGGTGTCCGCGTCCGGCGCGGTCGTGAACGATTTCCAGCTGGTCTGGGGTGAGCAGACCTGTGCCCAGATCAGCCACGGCTGCTGAGCGCAGAACCTTTCCCGGTCCGGCCTGCGTCCTTGAGTCCGACAGATTTCCAGAAAGTTGTGGAGGGCAACGATGATCGAACAGAGCCGGAAACGGCGGGTGGTGGCGATCCTGGTCAGCGGACTCGCGGTCGCCGCGGTCGCCGGTGTCGCGATCGCAGGGACGGCGGTGGCGCGCAGCCGCCACTCGTCCGGTGACTCGGCGGTCGCGGGCGGCGGTCCGGCCACGCCGGTCGCGGAAACACCAGTGACGCCGACGGTCTCTCCGCAGGTCACGCCGACGCCGGCACCTACGACACCAGCCCAGCCGACGCCGTCGGTCGTGACGCCCTCGAGCAAACCGACTGTCCGGCAGACCCCCGGCACCAAGCCCGTCGTACCGAAGCCGCCGCAGCCGCAGAAGCCGCCGGCCGACCCGGTCGCGGCCTGCAAGTCGTGGCTGAAGGACGCGGACGCCGAGAACGCACCCGGCTCGAGTGCGAAGGTCGTCGCCCGACTGAACGGCGCGCCGGGCACGGTCCTGATCCTTGCCGACAGCAAGAACTGGGTCGGCTGCGACACGGCGTTCGCCCGGACCGGTGGAGGCCGCGGCTCGATCCGGCAACCGGCGAAGATCGCCACTCCTCCACTGTCCGCCGACACCTTCGCCGTTGCGAACAACCTCATCCCGGTCAACGGACAGCAGTACGAGTACTTCTGGGCGGCGGGGCGTCTCCCGGCCGGGATCACCAAGGTCACCTACTGGTTCCCGGACGACAAGACCACCGAAGCGGTGATCACGGGGGACTACTGGGTCATGCAGCACCTGGTCGGGATTCCGTGGAAGGAGGGTACGGCGCCGGCCGCACAGGTCGAGGTGACACTGTCCACTGCGAGCGGTCCGGTGAAGACCTTCGAACTCACCTGGGGCGAGCAGACCTGCGCTCAGATCACCCACGGCTGCTGAAGGCGGACCGCCAGGCCATCACAATCGCCGCCTCGCGCGATCCGCTCGTGGCAGGTCGCACGCAGCGCGGGATTGTGATGGCCTGGGGGTTCAGCAGGCGCCGAAGGTGCCGGCCGAGACCCACGCCTTGGCCACGTACATGCCGGCGTTGACGCGGAGCCAGATGTTGCTGGTGCCCTGTGAGCCGGTGACACTCTGGCCCGTGGTTTGGCACTCGACGGTCACCTGCGCGGACTTGCCGGCCATGCCGACGACCGCGCCGGAGGAGTTCGCGGCGTTCCGGACGTTCAGGTAGCCGGAGGAGATCGAGACCGTGCCGCGGCCACCGTCACCGGTCCACAGGTAGGTCACGTCCACGAATCCGTTGTCCGACATGCCCAGCGCGTCCCAGAACGTACCGTCCGCGAGATCGATCCCGGCCGGGTTGGCGACAGTCCGGCCGAACTGGTCCTTCCCGCCGTTGTAGCCGTTCTGGTACGCCGCCTGTGCTTCGGGCTTGCCCTGCGGCAGGTCCTTCCACATCTCCCGGGTCGCGCTCGGGTTCCAGTAGTCGTCCTTGGTGTTCCACGGGCCGACGTCCCACACCGGCTCGAAGGCACACCGCGACGCCGTGCAGACCTTGACCGAGTAGGTGCCGGATCCGTTGCCTGACAGGCCTCTGCGCGACGGCAGGGCGGCGAAGTGGTCGCGGCTCACGATCACGTGGCCGTTGGCCGTCGTACCGCCGACCAGGCCTTCGCGGGTGGCGAAGACCCGGGACTTCAACGGCGCGGCCTGGATCGCCATCCGGCTCGGGTCCGCCTTGTCGGTGGACTGGACCGTCAGGTCAGCGACCCATGGGTTTGCGCCGGTGGGCGGAGCGCTGACGATGATCCGGAGCTGGACCTGGTCACTCGCGCCGGGCAGTGCGGTCGGCGTACCGGCCTGGGCGGCGGTCCATTCGGACCACTTGTCGTTGACCCAGGCCCGTACGTCGACCTCCGCCGACGAACCGTCCGGCGTACCGGTGGTGTAGCCGACGACGACGGCCGAGGTCGCGGTGGTGAAGCGGACCGGCGTGAGCTCGGCCAAGCCGGAGCGCTGCTTGATCTCGGTCGAGCCGATCGCAGCCGCGGCGTCGCCGAGGATGATCCGGTTGCCCTCGATCCTGACGTTGCTGGATCCGGCGACCGGCTGGGCCGAGACAGCGACCGGATCGGTCGGCGCGGCGTTGCCGGGCAAGGTGGCGGTAAAGATCGCCAGCACTGCCACCAGACCGGCGGCACAGGTGACTTTTCGGGTGATACGCATGGGCGGAACCTCCGGGGCGGTGAAGGTGTGTTCACCCAATGTGACAAACAAACCGTACGTCTGTATAGCCCGTGAATAAATTTCTTCGAAGGAGTTGGTGACGGCACAGAACCCGGTCGATCACCCAGCGGGTTTGGACCGGTGTGACAGAGGCAGAGGAGAATCGATGACCCGGACCGCGGACGCCGACTTCGAGCGCTTCGTGTTGGCGCAGTCGACACCCTTGCTCCGCTTCGCGGAGATGTTGTGCGGCGATCGGCACACCGCCGAGGACCTGGTGCAGCAAGCGTTGATGCGGTCGTATCCGAAATGGCACCGGCTGAACGGCGACCCGTTGCGGTACGTACGGCGGGTGCTGGTGAACCGATTCCTCTCCCAGGCCCGCCGGCGCTGGAACAACGAAGTACCCAGTGACCCGGTGCAGAACGATTGGGACCAGCGAGCGGTAGCGGACTTCGCCCAGGACGTGCAGACCAGGGAGGCCGTGCTCTCGGCGCTCGCGGGTCTGACCGTCCGGGAGAGAGCCGTCGTCGCGCTGCGCTACTCGCAGGATCTCTCCGAGGCCGAGACCGCCGAGCTGCTCGGCATGGCGGCCGGGACCGTGAAGAGCACGGCCTCCCGGGCGCTGGCCAAGCTGCGTCTGGCACCCGACCTGATCGATACCGGAGTTGGAGGAAACTGATGAGTGACGAGCAGCGCGTACGCAGCGCACTCGACTATGAGATGGATGCTTGGCAGCCGGACGCGGGCGACCTGATGCGGCGCGGCAAGCGGCTGGCCTGGCTCCGTCGTGGACTGGCCGCGGCGGGCGTCACCGCCTTGGCCGGAACCGTTGCGACGGTGTCCGCCGCGGTCGGGGGACCTGCCCCGGTGAAGAACCTGCTGGCCGGTGGCGGCAAGCCACCGGCGCCGGTGGTGATCCCCTCGGCGGCCCCGCAGGTGCCGTCGGTGGACCCGACCTGCCTGCCGGCCAAGCCGACGCTGCCCAAGGTGACGGTCAACAAGACCATCGACCCGAACAGCGTGCCGACGGACAAGCCGTCGCTGCCGAGCAAGCCGGAGCTGCCCGGAAACCTACCCAGCAACGTGCCCAGCAAGGTGCCGACGACGCTGCCCTCGCTGCCTGGTAAGCCGTCGCTGCCGACGACGAAGCCGACTCTGCCGGCCAAGCCGTCGCTCCCGACCGGCAAGCCGACCTTGCCGACCACGAAGCCCACCCTGCCGATCCCGACGGGGAAGCCGACCCTGCCCAAGCTTCCGACCACGAAGCCGACGCTGCCGGCTAAGCCGTCCGTCCCGACGACGAAGCCGACCCTGCCGGCCAAGCCCTCGCTGCCGACCGCCAAGCCGTCGCTGCCGACGACCGTGCCGTCGGTGCCGGTCAAGCCGGTCCCGACTCCGTCGCTGCCGGACTGCGTGGACGGCGTACCGACCGTGAAGCCGTCCGCGCCGGCGCCGAAGCCGACCCTGCCGGGCAAGCCTTCGCTGCCTACCACCGAGCCGTCCCTGCCGAAGCCGGGCGTTCCGACCGTGAAGGTGTCGGCCGGAGTCAAGGTCACCATCGACCCGGGCAAGCAGCCGCAGCCGTCCCTCCCGACGGCCAAGCCGAGCTTCCCGACCGAGAAGCCGAGCGTCCCGACGCCGAGCTTCCCGGCCACCTTCCCCACCGGTCACCCCTCCTCAAGCCGGTAGGGCACCGGTCACCGGCGAGTAGGCACCCTGCAGCCCTACTCGCCGGTGACCCCGTCTGTGAGTTCGCGGACGACGTCCAGGTGGCCGGCGTGCCGCGCGTACTCCTGCAGGACGTGGAACAGGATCCAGTTCAGCGTCGGCCGGTCGTCGTCATCGAACCGGCCACCGGACGCTCCGAGCGTCGCCGGATCCACGCCGGTGACGAGTTGCCGGGTGATCGCACCGCCCTCGTGCAGTTCGGCCAGGAGACCTCGGAGCGTCTCGTCCGCGCCGGCTCTCCAGTTGCCGTCCGGATCATCACCCGAGTCGCCCCACGGATGGTCGACAGGCTCGGCGGCGAATCCCCAACGCAGCCAGCGTCGCTCCACGAACACCAAGTGCTTCAAGAGGTCCAGCGGTGCCCACCCCGACGGCAGGTGGCTGGTCCGCAGATCGGACTCGCTCAGCCCGGTCAGCTTCGTCTCGATGATTTCGCGATAGCGGTCGAGGTACTGAAGATGGAGCTCGATGGTGTCGGCCAGTTCGCGCGGTGGCTTCGTCATCAGAGCGTCCGGAGGTACTCGGCGGTCTGGTCGTCGGCCGGGTAGAAGGACTCGATCATCAGCTCGGACACCGTGACGTCGAGTGGCGTGCCGAACGTGGCGATCATCGTCAGCAACGAGAGCTCGTGGCCGTTGTGGGTGAGCTTGAACGGTACGACGACCTCGTTCTGCCCGGCGTGCACCGGCCGGTCGTCCACGGCGTACGCGCGGAGTTCGTCGTACAGATCCTGGAGGTCGGGATCGGCGGTGCCGGCGGCGTGGCGTTGCAGGCTGGCCAGCGCGGCGGCACGGACCTCGGCGATGTTGCCGATTCGGCGGGCCAGGCCGTCCGGGTGCAGAGTCAGCCGGAGCGCGTTGATCGGTGCCTGGAGCAACTTTTCGTCGACGTCCGTGGTGAAGAGCTGTACGCCGGCGTTCGCCTCGACGATGTTCCACCAGCGGTCGACGACGAGGGCCGGGTAGGGCTCGTGGGCCTTGAGCAACCGGCGCAGCGTGGTCCGGATCGCGAGCATGGCCGGTGAGTGCAGCGACGCCTCGCTGAAGATCGGCGCGAAGCCGCCGGCCAGCAGCAGCTGGTTGCGATCCCGCAGCGGTACGTCGAGATGCTCCGCCAGCCGGAGCACCAGCTCACGACTCGGCTTGGATCGTCCGGTCTCCACGAAACTCACGTGCCGGGTGGACACCTCGACCCGGTTCGCGAGCTCGAGCTGGCTGAGCCGCCGGCGTTCCCGCCAGCCGCGCAGAAGCTCGCCCACCGGGCGCTGGAACGTCTCCTCGATCGTCGCTGCCATCCTCCGACCGTAACCGGTGGCATAGACAACGCCATTACCTCCGACGTCATCGACCGGATCGGCCGACCGACGGCAAGGTTCTGGTCATCAGAACGAACCGAGGAGGAACACCATGAACGCCACCGCTCTCGCCGACCAGTACTTCGCGACGTGGAACGCGGCCGACGCCGACCGTCGGGCCGAGTTGATCGCAGGCACCTGGACCGAGGACGCGACCTTCGTCGACCCGAGCTTCGAGACGAACGGGCATGACGAGCTGAACAAGCTGGTCGGCGCCGCCCAGCAGATGTTCCCGGGGCTGTCCTTCGTCCGCGTCGGCGACATCGACGAGCACCACACCTACCTGCGCTGGACCTGGCACCTGCAGGCCGACGGCCAGGAACCGGTAGCCGGCGGCACCGACATCGTCGTGCTCGACGACGACGGCAAGATCAAGAAGCTCATCGGGTTCCACAACTTCGCCCCGGCGCACTAGAAATTGGGTGGCCGGACCGCACTGGTCCGGCGGAGCATGGGTGAATGCTCGACGCCCAGGAGCGAGAACTGTTCGAGCGCGACGGGATCGTGAAGGTCCCGGCCGCGTTCTCCGCCGACGATGCCGCGCGGATGCGCGAGGTGCTGTGGTCCGAGCTGACCGCGCGGCACGGCATGGACCCGGATGACCGGTCGACCTGGACGACGTTGCGGCCGACCGGGCTGAAGAGCACCAAGAAACATCGGGTGGCTCAGGCGATCCTCAGTCCGAAGCTCCGGTCGGCACTCGACGACTTGCTCGGTGCCTGGCTCGAGCCGCCGCATCTCGGCCAGGTCCTGGTCACCATGCCGACCGGTGAGCCTTGGGTGATCCCGCATCGCCAGTGGCACACCGACGTCGGGTTCGACCAGCCGATGGACGACTTGCCGGCCGTGAAGATCTGGGGGCTGCTCGACGACCTCGAGCCCGGTGGCGGCGGGACCCCGCAGGTGGCCGGCTCCCATCGCGTCATCGCTCGGTATTTGGGTACGACGGACGAGCGGGACTTCACCACGATCCGGGACCAGGTGCTGCGGTCCGACCCGTGGTTCCGCAGTCTGACCTCGACCGAGCGGTCGGTCGAGCCGATGGACGAGGCCGATCTCGACGGTCTGCCCGTCCGCGTCATCGAGCTCACCGGTCGCGCGGGCGACGTCTACCTGACCCACCCGTGGATCCTGCACTCCATCGCCACCAACGCGAACGACACCCCGCGGATGATCCGCAGCCGCTTCATTTACAAGACGTCGACCAGCCGGGCGCAGCGCACCGGATCCTCGGTGAGTCCGGCCGACAGGCCCCAGAGCCAGTAGTCGACCGTTCGCCAGACGACCCAGTCCCGAGCGCGATCGCGGTCGAGCCCGGCCGCGGACACAGCCGCATCGAAGTGCGGCACGATGCTGGTCATCTCGTCCAGCCGCGTCCACAGGACCCTGCCGAGGTCGAACTCGATGTCGCCGCGGAACAGCACGGGATCCACGGTCAACCATTCCTCGCGCGATCCCGCGAGTACCTGGTCGGAGTGGAAGTCGCCGTTGACCGCCAGCTCCGAGGTGGTCTCGGCCAACCGCGGCGCGATGCTGAGCGCCTCCTGCAGGACCCCGCTGTCGAACGGTCGCCCCAGCCGTTCCCACTCCGGCTCCAGCTCGGCGGACCGCCGTACGACGATCTCCGCGGTCGAGAGCGCGTTATCCGGACCCGGGACGGCCAGTCGGCGCATCAGTTGCCCGAGTACGTCGACCGCCTCGTCGACCGGCCGAGTCGTCAACGGGGTCGACAGCCGCTCCAGCAACATCGCGCCGGCTTCGACGTCGGCGTCGTACAGCAGAGCCATCCCGCGGCCGTCCCACCAGCGCAGCGCCCGTACCTGGTCCGCGACCTCGGTCCCCGGCGGCGACATCCGCAGGACGAACTCCTCGCCCGCCCTCATCACCGGTACGACGATCGCGTTCGATCCATGGGCCACGTCCCCGATGACCTCTAGCTGCCATCGCGATCGTTGCCGCTCCACCGCTTGGGCCAACCCGCCCAGCCAGTCCGCACCCTCGGTCCACCAGCGCGGCATCCGCAGAAACGACTCGGGGAGTTCGATCACGGGCACAAGCTAACCAGGGGCAGATCGCGACGCGCCCCGATAAGGCCTCCCAACCGGCGGGATGGCGGACCATGATGTCGGCATGGGCGGAGAGGCTGAAGTGGACGGGTTGCAGTTCGACCCGCGGATGTCGCGGCAGGTCGAAGCGATGTACACGACGGCGGACGTCGTCGAACAGCGGCGGATCGTCCGGGCGGCGTTGGCGTTGCGGTCCGGAGATCGAGTCCTGGACGTCGGGGTCGGGCCGGGATTGCTGGCCGCGGAGATGGCGACCGAGATCGGGCCGAGCGGGCGGATCTGCGGGATCGACATCAGTGACAGCATGCTGGCGATCGCGGCTACGCGCGCCGACGTGGGTCCCGGGATCGAGCTCGAGGTGGCGTCGGTCGAGCGCATCCCGCATCCGGCCGAGAGCTTCGACGTGGTCGTGTCGACCCAGGTCTTCGAGTACCTCGACGACGTGGGTGGTGCGCTGGACGAGGTACGCCGAGTGCTGCGGCCCGCGGGTCGCGTCGTACTGCTCGACACCGACTGGGGCTCGCTGGTGTGGCGGTCGAGTGACGATGCACGGATGGCGCGGGTCCTGACCGCGTTCGAGGACCATCTGGCCGATCCACATCTGCCTCGGACGTTGGCCGACGTACTGGTCAAGTCCGGTTTCACGCTCACGCATCTGCAGGTGGTGCCGATCCTGAACACGGGGTACGACGACCGCACGTACAGCGCGGGACTGATGGACATCGTCACCGGGTTCGTGCCGGGTCATGCCGACATCACCGCGGACGAGGCGCGGGCGTGGGCGGACGACCTGCGCGGACTCGGCGCCGGCTACTTCTTCAGCCTGAACCGGTACCTGTTCGTCGCGTCGGCGCTGTAGGACCGCCGAGCTCGGCGGGCGCACCCTGGGAAAGACGCGCCCGCCGGACCGGTCGTTCTCCCGCCCCTCAGTGGGAGAACTCGCGGCTCGGTGAACACCACCCATGCCCGAATGGCACTGACCGAACCGCGGGACCACCTAGAGGTACCCCATGTCCGCGGACCTCACACACTCCGGCACGCGGCCGGCGGCGAAAACTTCACATTCCTCAAACCTTCCGCTCTCCGGAGGCCCTCGACCCGTGACCCGGGCGCCGCCTAGCCTGGAGGGCGATTCCGCGTGCCGGGGGAGGCTCGCGGACGTCAGGGGGAGGTAGTGCGATGCCGGATGTGTTCGACGACGAGTTGACCGATGCCGACCTGGATCAGCTCGAGGCGCTCGGTGCGGCCGAGGACGCGGACCTGATCCTCGGTGCGGTCGCCGGGGAAACAGATGCCTGAGGCAAGGATCGTCTGGCGGGGATGGGCGATGAACAAGCGGTCCGTCGCGATGGTCGAGGCCGCCGAGAAGCTCTACAAGTCGAAGTTCGCGATCCTGCAGGGGTCGTACAACAAGGGCGGCGTGGAAGCGTCGGCGGGCACCCATGACGGTGGTGGTGCGGTCGACATCGACGTTCGTACGAAGAGCGCCCCGCAGCGGGTCGAGGTGCTGAAGGCGATGCGCGCGGTCGGGTTCGCGGCCTGGCTGCGGACGCCGGCCCAGGGCAACTGGCCGTATCACGTGCACGCGATCGCGGTCGGCGACAAGGACCTGTCCCGCGGCGCGGCCACCCAGGTCGCGGAGTACCACCGCAAGCGCAACGGCCTGGCCAACCGCGGCAAGGACGACGGACCGCCCGGGTTCTACGGGATGACCTGGGAGCTGTACCTGAAGGCACACCCGCCGGCCCAGCCGGTGCCGGACTCGACCATCTCGCTGGCCGCGATGGCGTACGCGCGGACGCACGACGCGATGACCGGGGTGTGGGGCGCGGACCGGGCCCGGGTGATCGCGTGGGCGGCGCATCCGAAGGTCGGTGCGATCACCAAGGCCGAGACCATCCCGCCGGCCGGGGTGCCGTGGCACCTGCACTTCCAGCGGGTGATCCGCAAGGTGCAGCTGCACTTCAAGCTCGAGGTCACCGGCATCTTCAACGCGAGCGTCGCCACCGTGATGAAGCGCTACGGCTACACGATCGTCGCCTGACAGCGCGGATCAACGACAAGGCCCCACCGGTAGCAGCCGGTGGGGCCTTGGTGGTCCACTACCGCCCGGGCATCCCCGGTGCAGCTGTGGAGGTGGAGAGCGGAACCGACGCCGATGCAGGGGTCAAGACGTCAGCTCCGCTTGCCTGTGTGGAGTTATCTCGAGTCGACCGCCCAGACACGCGCCTGGTGGAACTCGAGGTGCTGCCGCATCTCCGCCGGGGTCCCGGCCTGGCCGAGGTGGTTCATCGCCGGGACGACGACCGCACGGACGTCGGACCGCTTCACCTCTTCGAGCAGTGCGTTGAAGGCGGCGGACTCGGCCGCGTCGCGCTCGGTGTAGACGGTGCCGAGGGTGAACCCCTCGGCGCTGGCGAAGGCGACGAGTGAATCCGTCGCCGCGGCCAGCTCCTCCGCGCAGCTCAGCGCGTCGGCCCGGACATACCCGAGTACGGTCGGCCGGGTCGTCATTGACCCGGACCCGCGGTGCTGTCGGCCAGCACCGGCTCGCTCGTCACCCGCAGGGATGCGAACCGCCGCCGCATGGCTTCCTCGTACTGCGCTGCCTGCTCCGCACCGGCCGTGTGGTCCGCGATCGCGTGAGCGCCGAACCAGACCTGCACCCGACGGTGCGTGGCGGGGGTTTCGAACGTCTCGGGCATCAGCGGTCCTTCGGCGGTGTGATCGGTGCCCCGGACGGCTTTGTCCGGCACTGAGAAAAGGACACCTCACCGGCGGGTCCCTCCGGAATAGTTCCGAAGGGACCTTTACAGAGCCCTAACGCAGAGTAGGGAAACCCTACGAATCCGCTGGTCAGAGCCCTTCCGGCGAGTCTGTCAGGGGGCTGGGAAAGCCCTGTCAAGAATGTTTGCAGCAATTTGCCAATAACGATTCGGCCACTCCGCCATTCTGACCATGACGGAATATATGACGTCCTGCTAACCGTTTGTACGCACCCGCTCACGCACCGGTATTCCGGCGACCAGAATTCCGAGTACGGCGGCCGCGAGCGGCACCACGAGTCCGGTACGGAACCCGCTGACGGTCGACTCGCCGGCCGCGGCCAGAACGGCGGCCACGACTGCCAGGCCGAGCGCGGATCCGAACTGGAACGACGTCGTCAGTACGCCGCTCGCCAGGCCCTGCTCGTCCTCGGTCACCCGCTCGGTCGCCGCGATCGTCAACGGGCCGTAGGCCAGCGCGAACGCGAGCCCGAGCAACAGGAAGGCGGGAAGCATGGCCGCGAAGGTCGATCCCAACGGCAGGAAAGCCAGGTAGGCAAGGGTCGCGAGGACGAACCCACCGAACACCACGCGCCCGTTGCCGAAGCGATTCACCAGCCACGGCGTGAGCGTCGGCGCCAGCACCGCGTCGATGCCGATCACCATCAGCGCAAGCCCGGTCTCCAGCTCGGACCAGCCGCGCAGCTCCTGCAGATACAGTACGGCGATGAACTGGAACCCGACGAACGATCCGACCAGGAGGATCGCGCCGAGGTTCGCGCGGACGAGCGCCACGTTCCGCAACAGCCCGAGCCTGACCAGCGGCGCGGACACCCGCTGCTCGATCAGCACGAAGGCGGCCAGCAGGACCAGGCCGGCCGCCGCGGTCACCAGGGTAGGCGCCGCCGACACGTCCGGCGCGCGTACTACGGTTGCTACAAGCAACAACATTGCGCCGGTCAGCGTGAACGCCCCGGCGAGGTCGAAGCCGCCGCGTTGCCGCTGCGTCGCGGCGTCCCGGGGGATCAGCAGGACCGCGCCGGCGAGGATGACCGCCGAGACGATCACCGGCGCGAAGAACACCCAACGCCAGTCGATGGCGGTGAGCAGTCCGCCGGTGACCATGCCCAAGGAGAATCCACCGGCGGCGGTCCCGGCGTACACGAGCAAGGCCTTGGTGCGTTGCGGTCCCTCCGGGTAGGTCGTGGTGATGATGGACAGGCCGGCCGGGGTCATGAACGCGGCCGCGATGCCGGTGACGAAGCGGGCCAGGATCAGGACCCAGCCCTCGGTGGCGAATCCGCCCAGTCCGCTGAACAGCAGGAACACCACCAGCCAGCCGACGAACATCCGGCGCCGCCCGAGCAGGTCCGCCGCGCGGCCGCCGAGCAGCACGAACCCGCCGTAGCTCAGCGCGTAGGCACTGACGATCCATTGCAGTTCTGCGGTGGCCAGACCGAGCTCGGCCCGGATGGACGGCAGCGCGACGCCCATCATCGAGACGTCGATGCCTTCCAGGAAGATCGCGCCGCAGAGCACGAACAGAACGGCCCAGGCGCGGCCGGTCAGCCGCTCCGGGGTGACGGTTGATGACACGAAAGACTCCCTCGAGTTCATGGTTACCTCTTGTAACTGACCCCATCATCAGGAACCATCGGGAGTTGTGGAAGAAGGCACTTCAAAGGAACCGAGTCACTCCTGCTGTACCGAGGACGCCTTCCAGTGGGACACCCGGGAGGACTGCGACGTCCGCCAGATCCTGGATCGGATCGGCGACAAGTGGTCGCTGCTGGTCATCGCGCTGCTGGACAACCGGTGCATGCGGTTCACCGAGTTGAAGAAGACGATCGACGGCATCAGTCAGCGGATGCTCACGGTCACCCTGCGCCAGTTGGAACGCGACGGCCTGGTCAGCAGGACCGTCCATCCGGTTGTGCCGCCACGCGTCGATTACGAGCTCACCCCGCTCGGCGTCACTCTGCACGCGACCATCCAGTCCCTCGTCTCCTGGACCGAGACCCATCAGGCGGAGATCGCCACCGCGCGCGCCAGATATGACGCCGTCAGCTCCGGATCCGCGTGAAGTTCGCCGGATGGGCCGGTACGGCGAACAGCGTCAGGGGTGCCGCGAGTACGGCGAAGGCTGCGAGCAGGTTGAGGGTCAGCGGGAGATCGAGCGCCAGCGTCACGGCTGGGGCGGCGAGTGCGCCGATCAGCAAGGCGAGCGAGTCAGCGGCGAAGAAGAGGGCACCGATGCGGGCGAGCATCGCCGCTGGTGCGGTCCGTTGGATCGCCGTCTCCGCGGTGATCAGGAGAATGCTGCCGGGTAGCCCGATGAGCGCGGCGGCGACGATCGCGACGGGAACGTTCGGGGCGTTGAAGAGCGTGAAGAATGCCGCTGCGGTGGCGAACTGGGTGACGGCGAGCAGTTCGCGGACTCCCAGCCAGCTGGCGGCTTTCGTGCTCAGGGCGGCGCCGATCAGATAGCCGGCGCCGAGGCCGGAGATCAGGTAACCGAGGACATAGCCGGGTGCGTGCAGCCGGCCGACGGTGAACGGGACCAGCAATGCGGTCAGTCCGGCGTTCGCAGTGAGGAAGATCGTCTGGCCGATCAGAATCCCACGGAGCGCTCGGTGCCGTGCCACGAACCGGAAGCCCGCCAACCGCTCCTCCGCCCCACCCCGTCTTGCGGCGTCGCCGCTTCTCCTCTCCCGCCCGGCCCGCAGGGTCGGGCTTCTGACTGTTGAGATGATTGCCGCTGACAACAGGTAGCTGGCGATGTCGACCGCGAGGACGAACGTGATGCCCGGTCCGGCGAGCAGTAGCGCGCCGAGTGGTGGTGCGGCGAGCCTGATCGCACTGCTACTGAAGGCGTTCAGGGCGTTCGCGGCGGCGAGTTCGTTGCCGGTGCCAACGACTGCCGGCAGCAGGGCGCGCGCGGCCGGGCGGAACACCATGGTGGCGACGTTCTCGACCAGGATCGCCAGGTAGATCGGCCAGATGCGATCGGTGTCGGCGAACAGGATCAGCGCGACCGCGGCGGCGCTGACCAGGTCCGCGATCCACATCGCCCGGGTGAGATCCCAGCGGTCCAGCAGTACTCCGGCCCACGGTCCGAGCAGCAGAGCGGGCAGCGCCTCGAGGGCGAGCGCGAGGCCGGTCGCGACCGTCGATCCGGTCAGGTCGAACACGTAGAACGGGATCGCGACCACCAGCAGCCATGAGCCGATACCGGAGACGCCGCCGCTGATCCACAGCCGGCGGAAGTCTCGGTTCCGAAGTGTCCTCACGGATCGGAAAGCTATCTTGTCAAGATAGACCTTGGCAATAGTGTTCTGTGAGAATAGGATGACGCTCGTGGAACTGGGTGAGATCCTCCGCGACCGGCGCAAGGCGGCCGGGCGCACCATCGCGTCGGTCGCCATGGACGCCGGCCTGTCCGTGCCGTACATCGCCAACCTGGAGAACGGTCGCGGCAACCCGACCATGGCCGCGCTCGACCGCCTGGCCACGGCCCTCGGCGCCCGGCTCGAGGTGCGCATCGCTGACGAACCACCGGTCCCAGTGCCCTCGGTCGGGGCCGAGCTACTCGCCGCCTCGGACCGGGCGGCCTCGGACCGGGCCGCCTCGGACCGGGCCGCCTCGGAGCCGCCCGCCTCGGAGCGGGCTGCCGAGATCGTCGCCGCCCTGGCCGGCAACAGGTCCCGCGCCGCCACCCGCCATCAGTTGATCGCCACCCTCGACGCGCTCGCGATCCTCTTGGGTCGTCCGCCAACCCCCGCAGACCTGAGCCGCCTACTCGACCTGCTCCAACTAGCCGACCGATAACCGGGTCGCACCGTGTGATCGGAGCGCCGTAGGGTCCGAGGCATGGAGATTGGTGTGCGGATCGCCGCGGCGCAGTTGACCGGTTCGGCGCGTTCAAAGCGGCAGGTGATCGCCGGTCCGCTGGTCGGCCTGTTGCACGACGACGACGCCTGGTACCTGTCGGGCATGCTCGCGGCCGAGCCCGGCCAGCCGTTCGATCCGGACGAGCTCCCATGGGCCCTCGACATCATCCGCCAGGCGTTCAGCGCCGAAGGTCGCTGGCTGAGCGCCGAGCTCGTCGACGAGGCCAACCCCGGTCTGGCTGACGCGCTCGAGGCCAATGGGATGACCATCGTCTCCCACCCACCGCTGCTCGTCGTCGATCCCGACGGCCTGACGATCCCCGAGCTGCCCGCCGGTGTGACAACGGAAGTGGTGAAGTCGGAAGAGCAGCAGACCGAGGCGAACGCCGTGTCCGCGGAGGCCTTCGAGGTCGGCGGTGCCGGCTTCGCGCTGAAGCCGGATCCTGTGGACGGCGGCTGCGTCCTGATCCGCGTCGACGGCGTACCGGTGGCCTCCGCGTTCTGGACTGCGGTCGGAGACGGTGTCACTGAGGTCGCTGGGGTCGGGACGGTCCACAGTCACCGGCGCCGCGGGCTCGGCGGGCTCGCGACGGCGTACGCGACGCAGCAGGCCTTCGAGCTGGCCGGCGCCACGCTCGCCTGGCTGACGCCGGGCGACGACGGGGCGGATCGCGTGTACCGCCGGCTCGGGTACGAGCCCAAGGCGACCGCAGTACACCTCGGCGACCCCGGTGGCCACCTGGCCGATCTTCGCTGACCGATGCAACCCGCCCGCATCCCGCCTTCGTCTTGAGCCGAAGCTGGATCGTGGGGCGGCAAAGTCCTCAACTGAGGTGCTGGCAATCGCGGACCTCTGCCACTCACCAACCCGCGGCTGACGGCTTGGGTCGCGTTCGGCTGAGCGCGCGTATCTCGTGCGGCGGATGGTTGGTGAGTGGCGGAGGTCCGCCTATGCGGGGGCGAGGAGGCGGATGATGCTGGCGTGGAGGGCGGCGCTGGCTCGTCTGGCCGGAAGGCGTCCGGCGGCGACCGACTCGCCGGCTGCGTGGCCGAGGGCGACGAGGGCGGTGACCAGCCAGCCGACCGGGAGGTCGCGGGTGATCTCCCCGGCGCGCTGACCGCGGCGGATGAGTCGCTCGAACCGCTCGACCACTGGGTCGTGCCGTTCGTCCGGTCCGGCTGGCTGCGGTAGGTGCAGCAGCAGGGGGTGCTGCTCGAAGCTTCGCCACCCCAGGTCGATCAGCTGTAGCAGCGTGTCGAGCGCGGGGCCGTGATCGAGGTCGAGGGCGTCGATCGCCTGCACGGTCTCGCGGGTGAGTTCGTCGACGACGGCGTTCAGCAGCGCGTCGCGGGACGGGAAGTGCGCGTACACCGTCTGCCGCGTGACCCCCGCCGCCTCCGCGACCCGCTCCACACTCGCGTCGATCCGCTCGTCCAGCAGCGTGATCGCCGCGGTCAGGATCGCGGCCCGGCTCCGATCCGCGTCCGCTCGCCGCCGTCGTCGTACCGGCTCATTCTTTGACACCTTGTCAAGGTTAGCTGATGTGCTTATCTTTGACGGTATGTCAGAGTTAAGTGCACGGGAGTTCGTCGCGG
The DNA here is from genome assembly GCF_040638415.1 of Kribbella sp. NPDC026596. Taxonomy (NCBI): domain Bacteria; kingdom Bacillati; phylum Actinomycetota; class Actinomycetes; order Propionibacteriales; family Kribbellaceae; genus Kribbella; species Kribbella sp. NPDC026596. The sequence continues at coordinate 145,956 of NZ_JBEZYF010000012.1, forward strand.
AGTTCTTCGACTCGTTCACCCGCGAGGTCGTCGCCGGCGGCGACGCGGCGGCGGTCGTGGACCGGTACTACACGCCAGACATCGAGCAGATCGCCGACGGCGTCACGCTCGACCGGCAGCGTTTGATCGACCATCTGCGGCCGATCCGGAAGAACCTGGTGGCTTGGTCGTACGACGTCCACGAGGCGATGCGCAGCGGCGATCGGCTGGCGGCGCGGTTCACCATCCACGCGGAGCTGCGCCGGGGGCGGACGATCGCGACCGAGGTGTACCTGTTCGGCGAACTCGCGCCCGACGGCCGCCTCCGCCGTACGACCCAGGCGACGAGGGACGTGAGCGCGTGACGACGACGTTCCGCGTGGCAGGGATGAGCTGCGGGCATTGCGTGCGATTCGTGACCGACGAGCTCGAGGCGGTGCCGGGCGTCGAGTCCGTGGCGGTGGACCTGCCCACGTCAACAGTCACGGTGGTCAGCGATCGGGTCATCGAGCCGGCCGCGATCCGTGCGGCGGTGGAGGCCGCCGGCTACGAGCTTGCCGACTGACCAGTTGCCGCTGGCACCTAGCTTTCAAGCAGAGTGGAAGCCCGCCCCCAGGTGCTGGAGGCGGGCCTTGAGGTGCTGTCAGGTCAGCGGACGGTGAAGCCGGCCTTGCGGAAGGCGTCGGCGAGGGAGGTCTCGTCCATCGGGGTTTCGGCTGGTGCGTTGCCGCCGCGGTTCTGGCCGCCGCGTCCGCCTTGACCGCCCTGGCCACGACCGCCGGATCCACGGCCACCGCCGCCACCCTGACCACGGCCGCCTTGTCCACCCTGACCACGGCCGCCTTGTCCACCCTGGCCACCCGGTCCGCGACCGCCCTGGCCGCCTTGACCGCCGGAGCCGCGGCCGCCCTGGCCGCCTTGACCACCCGAGCCTCGCCCGCCTTGGTTGCCGGCTCCGCGGCTGCCGCCGCCGGACGTGCGGGCTCCGGTGCCGGGCTCGTCGTCGAGGCGGAGGGTGAGGGAGATCCGCTGCCGGGGGATGTCGACCTCGAGGACCTTGACCGTGACGATGTCGCCGGGCTTGACCACCTCGCGGGGGTCCTTGACGAAGGTCTTCGACAGGGCGGACACGTGCGCGAGCCCGTCCTGGTGGACGCCGATGTCGATGAACGCGCCGAACGCGGCGACGTTGGTGACCTGGCCTTCCAGCCGCATCCCGGGCTTAAGGTCGGCGATCTTGTCGACGCCCTCGGCGAACACCGCGGTCTTGAACGCCGGCCGCGGGTCCCGGCCGGGCTTCTCGAGCTCGGCCAGGATGTCGGTCACCGTCGGCAGACCGAACATGTCGTCGACGAAGTCCGCCGCGTTCAGCCGCTTCAGGTCCGCCGATCCGATCAACGACTTCACGTCCTGGCTGGTCGCGTCGAGGATCCGGCGTACGACGGGGTAGGACTCGGGGTGCACGCTGGACGCGTCGAGCGGGTCGTCGCCGTCGGGGATCCGGAGGAAGCCGGCCGCCTGCTCGAACGCCTTCGGGCCGAGCCGCGCGACCTCCTTCAACGCGGTGCGGGACTTGAACGGACCGTTCTGGTCGCGGTGCAGGACGATGTTGTCGGCCAGGCCCGGCGTGATCCCGGAGACCCGGGTCAGCAGCGGCGCTGACGCGGTGTTCAGGTCGACGCCGACCGCGTTCACACAGTCCTCGACGACCGCGTCGAGTGAGCGGGACAGGGCGTTCTCGGCGAGGTCGTGCTGGTACTGCCCGACGCCGATCGACTTCGGGTCGATCTTGACCAGCTCGGCCAGCGGGTCCTGCAGCCGGCGCGCGATCGAGACTGCGCCACGCAGCGACACATCCATCCCGGGCAGCTCCTGCGAGGCGAACGCGGACGCCGAGTACACCGATGCGCCGGCCTCCGACACGACCGCCTTGGTCAGCTTGAGCTCGGGGTGCTTGGCGATCAGCTCCGCAGCCAGCTTGTCGGTCTCGCGCGACGCCGTACCGTTGCCGATGGCAATCAGCTCGACGTTGTGCGCGGCGGCCAGCTGGGCCAGGGTCGCGATCGACTTGTCCCACTGGTTCTGCGGGACGTGCGGGTAGATGACGCCGGTGTTGACCACCTTGCCGGTCGCGTCCACGACGGCGACCTTCACGCCGGTCCGGAAACCCGGGTCGAGGCCCATTGTTGCGCGGGTCCCGGCCGGGGCGGCCAGCAGCAGGTCGCGCAGGTTGGCCGCGAACACCCGGATCGCCTCGTCCTCGGCGACCTGCCGCAGCCGCATCCGCAGGTCGATGCCTAGGTGCACCAGGATCTTCGTCCGCCAGGCCCAGCGGACCGTCTCGACCAGCCACTTGTCGGCCGGGCGGCCCTGGTTCTCCACGCCGACCTTGCGGGCGATGGTCGACTCGTACTCCGTTGGCCCGTCGACCTCGGTCCCGGCCGGGAGCGGCTCGACGGACAGCGTGAGGACGTCCTCCTTCTCGCCGCGGAACATCGCGAGAATCCGGTGCGACGGCATCTTGGTGAAGGGCTCGTCGAAGTCGAAGTAGTCCGAGAACTTCGCGCCGTCGGTCTCCTTGCCCTCGCGCACGGCCGACGCGAGCCGGCCCTGCGTCCACATCCGCTCGCGCAGCTCACCGATCAGGTCGGCGTCCTCGGCGAACCGCTCGACCAGGATCGCCCGAGCACCGTCCAGCGCCGCCTGCGGGTCCGGGACCTCCTCGTTGACGAAGACGGCGGCGGCCGCGATCGGCTCGACGTCCGGGTCCGCCATCAGCCCGTCGGCAAGCGGCTCCAGGCCGTTCTCCCGGGCGATCATCGCCTTCGTCCGCCGCTTCGGCTTGAACGGCAGGTAGATGTCCTCGAGCCGCGACTTGGTGTCGGCCGCCAGGATCGAGGCCTTCAGCGCGTCGTCCAGCTTGCCCTGGCTCTCGATCGACTCGAGCACGGTCTGGCGGCGTTCATCCAGCTCGCGCAGGTACCTCAGGCGCTCCTCGAGCGTGCGCAGCTGCGCGTCGTCGAGCATCCCGGTGACCTCTTTGCGGTACCGCGCGATGAACGGGACCGTCGACCCTTCGTCCAGCAGCGCCACCGCTGCCCGGACCTGGTTCTCGCCGACTTCCAGCTCTTCGGCGATCCGCTGCTCGACCGACTGCACCACCACTGTCCGATCCCCTCTACGTCCAACACCGCCGCCGAGTCTTCCACCCCGGCCGGACCCTCATCCTTCCCCATCCCACCCCCAGCCCCGAAACCCGCATCCCATCCCTGTGGACAACTCCGGGTACGCCGAACTCCCCGGGATCAGCGAGGTCCCGGGGAGTTCGGCGTACGGGGAGGTCAGGCGGCTTCGAGGATGACGTCTTCCTCGGGGTCGACCTCGGCCGGCTGGGTGGTTGGGCGCATCACCGTGATGGCGATGGCTACCGCGGCGGCGACGATGGCGGCGGCGATCCAGAAGGAGAGGTGGTAGCCGTCGGTGAGGGCCTCGAGGGCGGGCTTGGTGTCGGCGACCGCGGCGGTGCGGGTCGCGGAGAGGGTGGCCAGGATGGCCAGGCCGAGGGCCGCGCCGACCTCACCCATGGTGCCGATCAGGCCGGACGCCAGGCCGGCGTCCTCGGGCTTGACGTCGGACATCGACAGACCCATCAGTGCGGGGAAGCAGATACCGCCGCCGAGACCCAGCAGGGCCAGCACCGGGAGTACGTGGACGAAGTAGTTGCCACCCACCGGAGCCTGCGTGAACAGGACCAGACCGACCACGATCAGCGCCAGTCCGGCGATCAGCGGGCGCCGCGGGCCGAACCGCATCACCAGCTTCTCGGAGTACTTCACCGACAGCAGTCCCATCACCACGGTGGTCGGCAGGAACGCCAGTCCGATCTCCAGAGCGTCGTACCCGAGCACTCGCTGCAGGTACAGCGACCCGAGGAAGAAGATGCCGAACATGCCGGACGCGGACAGCGCCTGGATCAGGTTCGCACCGGTCAGCGTCCGGGACCGGAAGATCCGCAGCGGCACCAGCGGGATGGCGGCGGTCGCCTCGCGGACGATGAACCCCGCCAGCAGGACCAGCGTCACGACGGCCAGCACCACAGTCTGCCCAGCGGTCCAGCCCAGCTCAGCCGCCGGCTTGACGATCGTGTACACGCCGACCATCAGCGCCGCGGTGATCAGCACCGCACCCGGTACGTCGGTACCGCGGCCCATCCCGAGCCCCTTGTCCTTCTCGATGATCTTGACGGCCAGTACGGCGGTCAGCACACCGATCGGCAGGTTCACGAAGAAGATCCAGTGCCAGCTGATCGCCTGGGTCAGCACTCCACCGGCGAGCAGACCGATCGACCCACCGGCCGACGCTACGAACGCGTAGACGCCGATCGCCTTGGCCTGCTCCCGCGGCTCGGGGAACAGCGTCACGATCATGCCCAGGATCACTGCGGAGGTCAGTGCGCCGCCGACACCCTGAACGAACCGGGCGATGACGAGCACCTCCTGCGAGCCGGCCAGACCGCAGAGCACAGAGGCGGCGGTGAAGACGATCAGTCCGGCGACGAAGATGTTCCGCCGGCCGAGCAGATCGCCGAGGCGACCGGCCAGCAGGAGCAGACCGCCGAACGCGATCAGGTAGGCGTTCACGACCCACGCCAGCGAGGAGCTGGTGAAGCCGAGGTCGTCTTGGATGGCCGGGAGGGCCACGTTCACCACGGTGACGTCGAGCACGATCATCAACATGCCCGCGCACAGCGTGTAGAGGGCCAGCCAGCGCGAGCGGCCGCCCTGCGCGGCCGGCGAAGTCGCCAGGGTTTCGGTCGTCGCGTACATCTCGGGGTCTCCTTGAGGGTCCGTCGTTTGGGCCTTACACCCTTACGTCGAACTCGGAGGCCTCAGATTGACACGTCGCCGGAACTTTTTTCTGGAGCCCGCCGAACGCGCGAAAGCCAGTACGCCGTGAGCGCCGGCACCAGTCCGGATCCGACCACCAGCAGCGTCGGCACCTGCGACGCGAGCGCGAACCAGGTGAGCAGTATGACGACTCCACCGGCGACCGGAAGCGGACGACGGAGCAGGAACAGGTTCGCGGACCGGAAGAGCGACTTCATCGTCGCTGTGTCGTCGACCTCCGGGAGGACCGCGAGCCCGCTCAGGTAGAGGCCGAGGATCATCCCGGTCAGCGGGATCAGGATCGCGAGCGCGAAAACGCGCACCGGGCCACCGGAGTACGCCCAGAACGAGATCCCGAACGCGAGCATCACGCCACCGGCGTACAGCCCGAACCCGGACAGCCAGAACCGCCGCATGGCCCAGCCGAACTGCTTGAAGAACCGTCGCATCAGCGCGGGGCGGTCCTGGCTGATCGCATCCGGCAGCACCCGCTGTAGCGCGAAGGCCGCTGGGAACAGCGTGATGATGCCGAAGCCGAGCACCAGGAAGACGAGCTGCAGCATCAGCAGGTCGCCGACCATCGACAGCTTCGCCATCACGCTGTTCGTCCGGCCGGTGCCTCCCTCAGGCTGTGGAACAGCCACCGATCGCCTCCTCGTTGTCTCGTTCCACCCGGGCTGCGTTGATCGTATGATCACGAACAATCACACGCCACCTCATCGGCCAGCGCAGGGGGGACCGCATGCTTGCACCGGAGCGCCACGAGCAGATCCTGCGGAGCCTGCGGCGGCACGGCCGGCTCCGGGTGGCCGAACTGGTCGCCGAGCTCGGCGTCTCCGCGATCACAGTACGCCGGGACCTGGCCGAGCTGGACTCGGCCGGCTTGCTCCGCCGGGTGCACGGCGGCGCGATCGGGACCAGCACGGCCGGCTCCGGGACGCAGGGCAGTCAGCTCACGATCGGGATCGTTGTACCGAGTGCCGCGTCCTACTACTCCGATGTGATCCGCGGCGCCGAGGCGATGGCCGGCCGGTACGGCGCTCGCCTCGTGCTCGGTGTGTCCGGGTACGACGTGGCGATGGAGCGGGAGCGGATCGACAAAGTGCTCGGGGTCGGGGTGGCCGGGTTGCTGATCAGCACCGCGCTCGGCGATGGCGACGCGGACCAGCTCGACTCGCGGCTGGACGACATCGACGTACCCGTGGTGCTGATGGAGCGGGCCTTCGGGTTCCCCCAGGTGGCGCGCGAATACGACCATGTCCGCACCGACCACGCGTACGGCGCGATGCTGGCGCTGCGGCACTTCGCGGCGCTCGGTCACCGGCGGATCGCGATCAACCTGCAGGCGACCGTGACGGCGCACTGGCTGCGGCGCGGAATCGAGACGGCCGCGTCCGCCCTGGACATCGACCTCTTCCTGTCTCCCGTGGACCTGCCCGCCGCCGGTGACGACCCGGCCGCCCTCGCGCAGCTCGACGCCTTCCTGGCCGAGTGCGAGTCGTTCGGCAGCCGCGCGGTCCTGGTCCACTCCGACGAACACGGCGCCCGCCTCGTCGAACGCGCGATGGAACGCGGCCTCCGCGTCCCCGAGGACCTCGCCGTCATCGCCTACAACGACGTCACGGCCGCGCTGGCCGTCGTACCGCTGACCGCCGTCTGCCCGCCCAAGTTCGCCCTCGGCGAGACCGCCTGCGAACTTCTCCTCCGCAAACTCCAGTCCGGCGCGGCCCCGGTCCAGCACCTCAGCCTCCTCCCCGACCTCAACATCCGCACCTCCTGCGGAGCCCTCCAACCAGCCCTCACCAACCACCTGACCAGGTAAATTCAGAGGCCGTCACCAGCGCGACGAAGGGCAGGACATGGACTACGGCCAGTTCAGAGCCGAGTACGACCCGGTCTTCGACATCCTCGACGCGGAGAAGCTCCCACCCTGGCTGCCCGGCGCTGTCACCCGCCTGAAGGAACTCGCGGCAACCATCGACGACCCGCCCGCCCGCCGCTCCGCCGAGAACGACATAGCCAGCCTCGAGGACGTCCTCGCCGAGGGCTCGGACGGCCCGCCGATCTCCCCGGCAATGATGGAAGCGATCCGCATCCACTCCGAGGCCGGCGCCAACCACGGCACCCCCGCCGAGCGCATCGCCCGAGCCGAAGCAGGCATGGCCGCCATCGGCGGCATCGCCGAAGCCGCCCCACCCACCGAACAAGCCTCAATCCTCGACCTCAACGAGTCCCTCTACATGCTGATCCTGGCTTTGGAGCCCGACCGCAGGTGAAGGTCACCAGCTACCAGGGGCTGATGGCGGAGCAGGATCGGGCCGCCGTCCGTGTCTCTGGTGCGCACCATTCGTCCTGGAACCGCCGGTACGGCGTCACCGCGCCCGAACGCAAGGTGCGTGGAGCGGTCAGCTGGGACAACACCATCGAGTACAGCGACGAGAAGGTGACGGCTCCGCTCAAGGAGATGTTCGCCAATGCTCGCGTGTACAACCAGGACGCCGAGACGCTGCAGTCGTACCGCGAGGCGGTCAAGACGGTGTTCCACGAGAACACGCACCTCCTCGCGGGCGAGGGGACCGACCACAAAGACGCGATGGAGGCCTTCAAGGACCCCAGCGTCCGCGCGCTGGAAGAAGGCATCACCGAGGTCCACAGCTACGACAACCTGAATACCTACATCGACGACCTCGGGCTGGAGGAGGTCGCGCCCGGGATCAAGTCGGCAGCCGCCAACCCGTCGTACCGTCAGTTCACGCCGTCGGCGCGCAGATTCACCGAGGCGATCGGCCGGGAGACCGGTCTGGACTCCGAGGAAGTCAGGCGCAGTCGGGTCCGGGGCAGGCGCCGGTTGGTGGGCCTCAAGAGCCTGTTCGGAGTAGTGGACCGGAGGGGTCAGGTCAGGCGGCATTACCGCCGGATGTGGCGGCTGCGGCTCGGGCTGGGTTGAGTGGCTCGACGCCGCTGAGTTCGGCGTCTCGGTTGTCGGCTGATCAGCAGGGCTCCCGGCGTACGACGACGCCGGCAGGCCCCGAGCGCCAAGCCCCAACCCACGAACGCTGAGCGCGGGACCCGGTCGACGAGCTCAGCGGCCTCGCGCAGGGGGCCGACTTGGATGATCGGGATCAGATCCGCGCGCTGAATAGATCTCTCTGCATGCTTCTCAGCGGCCTCCGAGCCGACCGCTGAGAGGTCGCCGCCGGGTGGAACTGAGGTTGGGTGGTTCCGAGGATGATCGATTGTGATCATTCGAGCTGTGAGGTATTGACGAGGAAAGCCCTTTCCCATACTTTCGCTGCACTTGGGTAACCCCCAAGGTCCGGCAGCGAAGGAGTTCCCCTGTGAGACGTGGTGTGGGACTGACCTTGCTGGCCGCCGCGGTCAGCGTGGTGGTCAGCAGTTGTGGCAACGGGGTGATCGACAAGAGCACGGACGGAGTCCCGCCGGCCGAGGCCACCGGGACCCTGCGAGTGCTCATCCCGTCCTTCCCGCCCAGTACGAAGGGCCGGGAGGAGTTTCAGAAGGTCGTCGACGACTTCCACAAGACCTATCCGAAGATGAAGGTCGAGCCGGACTTCGCGACGTACAAGAACCTGAACGAGAAACTGTCCACCTCGATCGCCGCGGGTATCCCGTACGACGTGATGGTCACCGGCGTCGGCTGGGTCCAGCCGTTCGCGTCGAAGCGGATCTTCGACGATCTCGGCAAGTACGGCGTGACCCCGGACGTGATCAAGGAGAAGAGCCTCGGCCCGCTGATCCCGGCGGCGACGTACGACGGCAAGCTGTACGCGTACCCGCTGATCGCCGACACCCGCGCGGTCGCGCTGCGCAAGAGCGCGTTCCGCGAAGCCGGCCTGGACCCGGACAAGCCGCCGACGTCGCTGGCCGATATCAAGGTGGCCGCCGAGAAGCTGACCAAGCGGGACAAGGACGGCAACATCACCCGCAGCGGTTTCGACCTCGCGTCGGCGACCGGCTTCCGGCAGTCGTTCGTGACCTTCCTGGCCTCGACCGGTACGCCGCTCTACGTCGGCGGCGAGCCGAACTTCGACAACAAGGCCGGCCTGGACACCCTGCTGTGGATCAAGTCGATGATCAACAACGTCCAGCCGTACGGCCAGACGAACGCCGCCCAGCAACCCCTCGTGCTCACCGGTGAGGCCGCGATGGGCATCGTGAACGGCGGTGTCGACTGCTCGGACAAGGGCATCGGCCAGAAGAACTGCGACGACCTGAAGTTCTTCCGCTTCAACAGCGGCAAGGAGATCGAGTACACCGGTGGCGACCTGGCCTCGATCGGGTCGCGCAGCCGGCACAAGGACGCGGCCTGGACCTTCATCCAGACCCTGACCAAGCCGACCACCCTGGACGCGCTCGCCAAGCTGAACAAGAAGATCCCGGCCTACCCGGACGCCAGCAACTCGCCGCAGGCGAAGTCGAACCCGCTGAGCCAGTTCGTCGCCGACGGCCTGGTCTACGCGGTCAACGAGAACGAAGTGCCGACCAACTGGCTCGAGATGCGCGGCAACTTCGACATCCAGCTCACCCAGGCGGTCCTCGGTCAGAAGGATCCCGCCAAGGTGCTGCACAACCTGGCAGGACAGTCCCGATGAGCACAACTCTTGAACGTCCAGCACTGGACACGCCCCGCAAGGTCACTCCGTCCAAGGACGGCCGGACGCTGATCCGCAGCCAGGTCCGGACCGGGTGGGCCCTGCTGGCCCCCGCGCTGCTGCACTCCGGGATCTTCATCGTGATCCCGGTGATCTCCGTCCTGGTCCTCAGCCTGACCGACTACAGCTTCGGTGACACCTGGTCCTGGGTGGGTTTCGGGAACTACTCCGACCTGTTCCGCGACGTCGACTTCCAGGCGTCGCTGTGGCACACGGTGCTCTACGCGATCGTGGTGATCCCGATCTCGATGGCGATCTCGCTGGCGGTCGCGATCGGGCTGAACCAGAAGATCAAGGGCCTCGGGTTCTTCCGGACCGCGTTCTACATCCCCACGGTGACCGCGACGGTCGCGGTCGCCACCATCTGGCTGTGGATCTACAACCCGGGCTCCGGTCTGGCGAACGGCTTCCTCAGCCTGTTCGGGTTCGCGCCGAACCGCTGGCTGGCCGACCCGGCGACCGCGCTGCCGTCGCTGATGGTGGTCGGCATCTGGCAGGGACTCGGGACCAAGGTGATCATCTACCTGGCCGCGCTGCAGGGCGTCTCCCGCGATCTGCTGGAGTCGGCCGAGCTGGACGGTGCGAGCCGCTGGCAGAAGTTCGCCAACGTCACCTGGCCGGCGATCGGCCCGGTGCAGTTCTTCGTCCTGATCACCTCGATCGTCGGCACCTTCCAGGTGTTCGATCTGGTCTACGTGATGACCCAGGGCGGTCCCGGGTCCGAGACGCGCGTCCTGGTGATGGACATCTACCAGAACGCGTTCCAGGACCTGAAACTCGGCTATGCGTCCGCCGAGACCGTGATCATGATGATCGTGATCGCGCTGTTCATCGGGGTCGGACGCCTGCTCCAGAAGGCGGATGCCAATGACTAGCGCAACGTTGCCGGGGATCGCTTCGAGCAAGCCGTCGGCGCTCCGGCCGGGCCGGATCCTGCTGTACGTCGTCCTGAGCGTCGGCGCGATCCTGATGATCACGCCGTTCGTGTGGATGGTGCTGACCGCGTTCAAGAGCGACCTGGAGATCGCCAAGTTCGGCTGGTTGCCCGGCGAGTTGCGTTGGCACAACTACGTCGAGGCGATGCGGACCGCGCCGTTCCTGCGGTACTTCCGCAACAGCCTGTTCATCGCGGTCGGCGAGACCGCCTTCACCCTCGCGGTCTGCACGATGGCCGGTTACGCGCTGGCGAAACTGCCGCTGCGCGGGTCGAAGGTACTGCTGAACTACTTCATCCTGATGCTGCTCGTACCGTTCCAGATCATCCTGGTGCCGCTGTTCCTGATCGTGAAGTCGATCCCGCTGTTCGGCGGCAACAACATCCTCGGCCAGGGCGGCATCGGCTGGCTGAACTCGTGGTGGGGCCTGATCATCCCGCTCGGCGCGGCGCCGCTGTTCACCTTCCTGGCCCGGCAGTTCTACGTCACGGTGCCGAACGAGCTGGCCCAGGCGGCCCGGGTCGACGGGCTCGGAGAGTTCGGGATCTTCTGGCGCATCGCGACGCCGCTGATCAAGCCGGCCCTGATCACGATCGCGGTGTTCCAGATCGAGGCGGCCTGGAACGGGTTCCTCTGGCCGCTGATGATCACCACGTCGGACTCGATGCGGCCGCTGCAGCTGGGGCTGGCGATCTTCTCGCAGAACCCGGCCGAGATCCAGTGGCCCTACCTGATGGCCGGTACGGCGCTCGCGACACTGCCGATGATCGTGCTGTTCGTGTTCGCCCAGAAGCGGTTCGTCGAAGGAATGGCGAACGTGGGCATCAAGGGCTGACGTGCCCTGAAACCTCGAACAGGTGCTCACCCCGCCCCGGGTGAGCACCTGCGAGGCCCCCCACAACACGCGGTGGTCCCGAAGAAACACCGGAGCGTCCCGCTAGGCCCCCCTGCCGGGTCGCTCACCCGTTTATCGGCCTGGTGTGGCCGCCGTTACAGCATTCGTGAGGTTTTTTCGCGCGTTCCCGAAATGATTTCTCCAAGACCTTGCCGAATTACCCTCATTGTGGCTACTTCACGCGCCTGCCGCACGACCCTCGGTAGGCGGCTAGCTGAGGTGGATGTGTACGACGTGGTGGACGATCGGAGTGAGGTCCGTGCTGCCTAGGAGTTCCAGGGCGTTGGTCGCGCGGAGGGTGGCCAGGCCGTGGATGTTGGTCCAGAGGGCAATGGCGCGATTGTGGGCGTCGGCGGGGTGGACCTGCGCGACGAGGTCGATGAAGGTCTGGAAGAGGGGGAGTGAGGTCGCGCGGAGGTTTCCGCCGGCGCCGGCCAGCAGGTCGTGGCGGAACAGCAGTTCGAACATCCCCGGTCGCTCGGCGGCGAACTCCAGGTAGCGCAGTGCGGCCCCGATCAACTGGTCCTCGGCCTGTCCGTCCCCGGCGGACTTGAGGCGGCCGGCGAGGTCGGCGAGGCCAGTGGCGGCGATGGCGGCCAGCAGAGCGTTGTGCGTGGGGAAGTACCGCCGCGGTGCGCCGTGGGAAACCCCGGTGCGCCGGGTGATGGCGCGCAGCGTGAGGTTGCCGAGACCCTCCTCCCCGAGCAGGTCGACGCCGGCCTGGACGAGGCGGTCGCGCAGTGGAGTGCTGGTCACGTAGACATTGTCTGCGCCGACCGACCCCTTTGCACATCAAGCGTTTGGCCCGGCGCATGGTTAAGATGCTCTCCGTGACTGCCGGGTCGGCCTTGGGCCATGCACGAGTTGGGTGCCCGGGCGCGTTCTGAGCGCCGGGAGGGCCGTTCGCGGCCCTCCGTCGTTTCTCTTTGTCTGCAGGGATTTTCCAGCCACGACTGACGAGAGAAGCGAACACTGAACGATTTCACCGAACAGCTCATCAAGGAATTCCGCGCGAACGACGGCCAGGTCGGCGGCCCGTTCGAGGACGCCAGGTTGTTGCTACTGACAACCACCGGCGCCCGCTCGGGCCGGCCGCACACCACCATCCTGGGTTACTACCCGGACGGCGACCGTACGCTCGTCGTCGGCTCGGCCGGCGGCAGTCCCAAACACCCGGACTGGTACCACAACCTGCTCGCCCGTCCAGTGGCCACCGTCGAGACCGGCCTTTTCACCTATCCAGCCAAGGCCGTCGTACTGCGCGGTCCGGAACGCGACGATGTCTTCGGGCGACTTGTCGAGGCGAATGCGGGGTGGGGCGATTACCAAACGCGCACCACCCGGGTCATCCCCGTCGTCGCGCTCGTCCCGGAGCCCGGTCTCCCTGGCGGAGGCGGCTCGCTCGCGGACATGCTTGTCCGCATCCACCTGAGCTTCCGCCGCGAACTCGCCTTGATCCGCAAGGAAGTCGCGGCCTCTGGCACCCTCGGCGCTCAGCTCCGCGTCAACTGCCTCACCATGTGCCAAGGCCTCCACTATCACCACACCGGCGAGTCCACTGGCCTGTTCCCCGGAATCGTCGCCCAGCACCCGGAGTTGTCCGAGCTCATCGCCGCACTGAACGCCGAGCACGAGCAGATCGCCGTACTGCTGAAGGAGCTCGAGCAGTTGGTCTCGACGCCCGCGCCCGACCTCCTGACCAAGGTCGACCGCCTCATCGCGCTCCTGACCGCCCACCTCGACCGCGAGGAGGCCGAACTCCTGCCACACCTCTGACCGTCGGCGAGCCCTTGCGCCGGGCCGGACACCGGGAACATGATCCCGCCACTGACATCGGTGAGGGTCGAGGCCTTGGAAGCATCAGCGCCGTCGTACGACGAGTTCCTGGAGGCTGGCCGGGCTGCGCTGTCACTCGGAGCCTGGTCGGCCGCCCGCTCCCAGTTCGAGCGGGCGGTCGGGCTCGCGACGACACCCGAGGCCCTCGAGGGATTGAGCTGGGCGACCTGGTGGCTCGAGGACGTCCAGGCCTGCCTGGACGCGCGCGAGCAGTCGTACCGCCTGTACCGGCTGGCCGGCGACGCGCGGTCCGCGGCCAGGATGGCGTTGTGGCTCGGCGACGACCACAACGAGTTTCAGGGTGCCGATGCGGTGGCCGAGGGCTGGTTCAACCGGGCCACTCGGCTGCTCGACGGTCTGGAACCCTGCCCGGAACTCGGATGGCTCCGGGTGTTCGACGCGCATGCCGCGCTCGGTCGCCACGACACCGGTCGCGCGCGGGAGCTCGCCGTACAGGCTCAGGAGCTGGGTCGCCGGCATCAGGCCGTCGATCTGGAGATGTTCAGCCTGGCCACCGAAGGACTTGCCCTGGTGGAGGAGGGCGCCGTCGAGCAGGGGATGCGGTGTCTCGACGAGGCGACGGCGGCCGCGCTCGGCGGGGAGTACGAGAATCTCGCGCCGGCGGCCTGGACGTGTTGCCGGTTGATCTCGGCGTGCGAGGAGATCCGTGACTACGAGCGCGGTGCGCAGTGGTGCCGGCAGGTGCAGGAGTTCAGCCGGCGGATGGAGGCGCGGTTCGTCACCGGAGTGTGCCGGGCGCACTATGCGGCGATTCTCGGGTGGCATGGCGACTGGAGCGGGGCCGAGCTGGAGCTGACCGAAGCGCAGCAGGACCTCACCGCGAACCGCCCGTACTGGCGTGCCGAAGCCGTCGTCCGCCTGGGTGAGCTGCGCCGTCGGCAGGGGCGGTCCGATGAAGCGGAGGCGCTCTTCAACGAGGTGCCGTGGCATTCGCTGGCGAAGCGCGGTCTGGCTGAGCTGAGCCTCGATCGGGGTGATCCGGCTGCCGCTCGGGATGTCCTGGTGCGAATGCTGCGGCGGATCCCGCCGGGCTCGGTCAGCCGGGCCTGGCCGCTCGAACTCCTGGTACGGGCGGATGCGGCCCTGCGTGACGACGAGGCGGCTGCGGCCCACCTCGCCGAGTTCTGTTCGATCGCTACGGCGCTGGGGACGCGACCACTCCGGGGGGCGGCGCGGTTTGCGGAAGGCGTCCACGCCGCGGCGGGCGGTGAGCACGAGAAGGCCTGCGTCTGCTTCGAGGATGCGGTCGAGTTGTACGACGGCCTAGCGCCGTACGAGGCTGGGCACACCCGGTTGGAACTCGCCCGGAGTCTGCTCGCGCTCGGCCGTACCGACGCAGCTCGGCGGGAAGCCCGTACGGCGCTCGCAGAGATCCCAGTGCCGAGCCGGAACGCGGCGGCGTTGTTGACCACGCTCGATCTGCACAACAACACTGTGCTGAGCGCGCGGCAGCTCGACGTACTGCGCTTGATCGCGAGCGGTCTCGGCGACCGGGAGATCGCCGGCCAGCTGGTGATCAGCGAGCACACTGTGCATCGGCATGTCGCCAACATCTACACCCGGTTGGGCTGTTCGACGCGGGCGGCGGCGGTGTCCCAAGCCACGCAGCTCGGGCTGCTGTAGCGGGATGGCCTGTTCAGGCGATGCGGGCAAGACGTGCTCCGGCTGATGCTGGCGGACATGGAGCAGCTGGAGCAGTACAAGGACTCAGTGCGGACGACCTGGGCTACCGGGGATTACGACGCGATGATGCGCCAGGAGGGGTTGTACGAGGTTGGACCTCGATTGGTGCAGGCAATGGCCGTACAGCCTGGTGAGGACGTACTGGATGTGGCCTGCGGGACCGGGAACGCGACCATCCCCGCAGCCCGGACCGGTGCTCGGGTGACCGGGCTCGATCTCACCCCGGCCATGCTCGCCAGGGCTCGGGAGCGTGCGGCGGGTGTCGCGGTCGAGTGGGTCGAGGGGGATGCCGAGGATCTTCCCTTCCCGGACGCGAGCTTCGACGTGGTGCTGTCGACCTTCGGGTGCATGTTCGCGCCGCGGCACGAGATCGTCGCCGACGAGATCGCTCGGGTGCTGCGGCCGAGTGGCCGGCTGGGGGTGTGCGCGTGGACGCCGGAGGGGTCTATCGGGGAGTTCTTCCGGGTGGTCGGCGGGCACGTGCCGCCGAGTCCGGAGTACGTCGATCCGCCGCTGGCCTGGGGATCCGAGGAGCCGGTGCGGGAGCTGTTCGAGGGCACTGGGATCGAGCTCGAGTTCAGTCGCGAGGAGTGCGTGATCCACCATGCGTCGCCGGCAGCCGCGGTCGAGTGCTACGCAACCCAGTTCGGCCCCGTGGTCCGCACCCGCGAGTCGTTGGGCGATCAATGGCCTGCCCTCCGCGACGACCTGCTCGCCCTCTTCGAGCGATACACCACAACCGAGGTACTACTCCCCGCCGAGTACCTCGTCATCCAAGGCCTCAAGTCAGCCCAGACCACGTAGCAGGTCGAGGTCGTGGTGGTCTTTTGGTCTGAGGTTGTAGCCCTGGTGGGTGCGGAGTTGGGTTTCGAGGGGCATGCACCGGACCGGCTCGCCGCCGATGTGTCCGTGTGCTGGTGGTGGGATGTAGTAGGTGTTGCCGTCGAAGTCGGTCTGCTCGGTGCCGCCGCCCGCGACCGGCGTACTGGGGTGCAGGTCCACTCGATGGCCTTCGAAGTGAGTGAGTTGCACGGTCACCCGCACGAATCGCTCGTCCGTGACGGCGTACCCGACCTCATCCAAGACCTTGACTACCGTCTGCAGATGGGGCCGGGCCACTCCCAGGTCGAGGTCGCCGTGCTCGCGGGTCTGCCGACCCACCAGTGCGTCCACGCCCCAACCGCCGTCGACCCACACGTCAAGCCCGCGAGCAGTCAGGAGCTCCACCAACTCGAGCACCTGCTCCGCCGTCATCATGCCTGCCTTCCTATCAACACTCTCACTCGTTGTGGAGGACCTCGGCGATGGTGGTGTGCGCCGCGGAACGGGCCGGTAGGTACGCACCGATGGCGGAGATGAGGATGCCGGCGAGCACCAGCAGAGCCAGGAGATACAGGGGGTAGACGTGGAGCATGAAGGACGGAATCGCCACCTGAGCCCCGTTGGCCATGGCAGGAACCACCAAGCGGTGGGCCAGTATCCCCAGGGGGATGCCAAGGAGACCGCCCAGAGCACCGAGTGCGGCCATCGACGTGACGACCATGGTGGTGACCTGGCCGGGCGTCATACCGATAGACTTGAGCATTCCGAGGTCACGGCGACGCTCTCGCGTGTTCAGTACGACGGTGTTGAAGACACCCAGCGCAGCCACGGTCCCCAGCATCAGTGTGAGCAGGATGACCGTCGCCAGGACGATCGCAACGAAAGTCCCCGCGTCCTGACCCGGCGTCTCCACCAGCCCTGAGTCTCCGGCCAGCACTGCCTTGACATAGGCATCCAGATCCGTGCCCGGCTTGAGGTTGATCTCGTACAGGTTGGCCCGCCGATCAGGTGCCACCAGAGCGAGTGTCTGCCAGTTCGACAACACCTCGTCGCCCGAGTTGTACAGCGCCTTCCCGACGATCTGCGCTCGCACAGTCTTCCCCTGCGCCTGCAAGGTGATCGTGTCGCCGACAGCCAGCCCACGCTGGCGCAGGAACCGCTCCGACACCACCACCTGCCCCGGACCGTCGAACCACTTCCCGTCGAGGATCCGATACCCGAGCTCCGTGAAGTCCCCGCGATAGAACGACACCCGCAGATCGGTCTTCGTCCCGGCCAACCGCATGTCGAGGTCAGCGCTCGCCGTCACCGACGCCGCACCCGGAGTGGAGCGCAGCAGCGCCTCATCGTCCGCATCGCTCAGCTTGGCAACCGGTGGCGCGTCAGGATCGTTCGGCGCCGGCCCGCCTTCCGCCATCCCCGCGAAGATCGTCAGATCAACCGCATCGACCCGGCTCGCGGCAGTCTGGTACGTCGTCAGCGACTTCCCGAGCCCGACCGCCAGAGTCACGCTCGTGACACCCAGTACGACGGCTGCCAGCGTCAACGCCGTACGCGCGGGCCGCGCAAACGGCAGCCCGAGCCCAAGGCTGACCGACCGCGGCAACCGAGTCCCACTCAGCCACCGCTGCACCCGCAGCCCACGCCCGGCCCGTGGGGAGCTCCCCGCACTGATTGCCTCGGCAGCCGACAGGCTCCGCGCCCGCAACGCAGGCAACAGAGCAGACAACGCCACCAGAGCAGGTACGCCGAGCAGCGCAGCCACGTCCACCCAGATCGGTACGCCGACTCCTTCTGCGCCATAGTTCTCGAAAGCCCTGGTCAGCAAGGACGTCGCGAGCACATTGCCCAGCGCGATGCCGATGGCACACCCGACGATCGCAGGGATGGACACCATCGCCAGGTAGACCGTCATCACCTGCGTAGGTGTGAACCCCAGCGCCTTGAGTACGCCGATGTGCTTGAAGCCGGCCACCACCGCACCACTGACCACGTTGGCCACTATGAGTACGGCGACCGCCAGTCCGAGCCAGCCGAACACCATCAAGAACGGCACAAACGTGTTCGGCTCACCGGAGGCGAGTGCTCGCAGCGCAAGATAGGACTGCGTGCCCACCAGTGCACCGGACGGCAGACCGGCCGTCACTGCGGACTGTCCGGCCGAGACCTGCGCGTTAGTCGCGGCCTGGGTGAACCGGTAGAGCATCTGCGTGGACGTCGGCTTCAACGCAGTCATCTGTGCGGGCGTCACCCATGCATCGGCCGACTGACTCACGCTGTAGGCAAACCCGACGATGGTCAGCTCCTGGCCGCCGGACAGGGTGATGGTCGAGTTCAGCGACGGCGTACCACGCCCACTGGACTCGGTCGGGTTCCGGTTCAGCACGATCTCGCCGGGCTTGTCCGCCCAGCGTCCCTTCCACACGTTGAGGCGGTCGACCGGCCCATTGGGGTCCGCACGTCCCACAGTCACCAGGGACATCGGGATCCCCATCATCCGCGACGTACTCAGGTCGAGCGTCGCCTGGCCGAACGGTCCAGCCACATCCGCGGCACTCCGGGCTGCCTGCGTGAGCTGGGCATCGCTGACTTTGCCCCGGTCGTACGACGCCGCCAGGTGTGCACCGCTCTGCCGCGAGTACGCCTGGTCGAAGGGCCCGCTCGAGGCCGCCAGCAGTCCCAGTGCGACGACGATCATCGTGGTGGAGAGCAGAACGACCACTCCGATCACCACGGTCTGCATCCGGCGTCGGCGTACCGCTGCCCGCGATACCGGCCACACGGCGCTCACGGCGTACGCTCCAGGCTGCGCTCTCCGGCGATCTGCCCGTCGACGAAGTCGATCACGCGGCTGGCGCAGCGGGTCGCGAGTTGCTGGTCGTGGGTCACCAGGAGCAGCGTCTGGCCGATCTGGTTGAGGTCCAGCAGCAGATCCATCACTTGCTCGCCGGCCCGGGTGTCCAGGGCGCCGGTGGGTTCGTCGGCCAGCAGGACCGCGGGGCGGTTCATCAGCGCCCGGGCTACGGCGACACGTTGCCGCTCGCCACCACTGAGTTGGGCCGGATAGACGTTCCGTCGCCCGGCGATGCCGAGTTCGTCGAAGAGTTCGAGGGCGCGCTTGCGGGCGTTCGAGGCCGACGTACCGGTCAGCTGTGCGGCCAGCGCGACGTTGTCGATGGCCGACAGGTCGTCGAGCAGGTTGAAGAACTGAAAGATCATGCCGATCCGCCGGCGCCGGTACAGCGCGAGACCCTTCTCGTCCAGCGCGCCCAGGTCGTCGCCGTGCACCACGATCGAACCGGCCGTCGGCCGGTCCAGTCCGGCCACCATGCTGAGCAGGGTGGACTTGCCGCTGCCGGACGGCCCCATCACCGCGACTGCCTCGCCGGCCCGGATCTCCAGCGACACTCCGTCCAGTGCGACGGAATCGCCGTACTCCTTGCGTACGGCGGTGAGCCGTACGACCGCCTGTCCGTTGCCTTCGTCATCCGTCATGCGTTCACGCTAGGGCCGGTCACGCGCGCCGGGCGTCAGCCTGCCGGCGTACTGTCCGCGCCCGGTCATCCTGGAGATGTACGGCGTGCCCCCGGCGGATGATGCGGAATCGCGAATGCCTTTGGGACAGTGGTTGGTGTGATCACAGTCTGGCTGCTCGTCGCCGCGCTGGCCTCCCTGGCCGCCATAGCGCTCGCGGTGGCCCTCGTACGGGCGCGCCGCGCGCACGCCCGCGCACTGGAGGAACGCGGGTGGTTGCTCGAGCGTGAGCGGGAGAGTGCCGCGCGGAACGCAGTCGACGCCGAACGGGCCCGGATAGCCCACGATCTGCACGACATCGTCAGTCACAACGTCAGCGTCATGGTGATCCAGGCCGGAGCGGCGCGACACGTGCTCGAGACCGAGCCGGATCAGGCCGAGTCCGCACTGCTCGCGGTCGAGGCTGCCGGCCGCGACACGATGGCCGAGCTGCGGCATCTGCTCGGTCTGCTCGCACCGCAGGCCGGTGGTGAAGAGGATGATGAACAGTTGGCGCCGCAACCGAGTCTGCGTCGACTGAGTCCGCTGATTGACCGGATTGCGTTCGCCGGGCTGCCGGTGGAGGTACGGATCTCGGGGGAGCCCCGACCACTTCCGGCCGGCGTCGACGTCACGGCGTACCGGATCATTCAGGAGGCGCTGACCAATGCGCTCAAGCACGGCGACGGGGTGAAGGCCGAGGTGACAGTGCGGTACGCCGACCATGCGCTGCGGGTGGAGATCCTCAACACCGGACCGAGCATCCTGACCGGTGGACGTTCACCGGTAGCCGGTGGCGAGGGGCGCGGACTGCTGGGGCTGCGACAGCGGGTGGCCGTGTACGGCGGTGACCTCGATGCGCGGCGTCGATTGGGCGGTGGGTTCCGGGTGCGCGCCAAGATCCCGCTGGAGCGACCATGACTCGGGTCGTGATCGCGGATGATCAGGCTCTCGTGCGGACCGGGTTCCGGATGATCCTGACCGCGCGTGGCATCGAGGTTCTCGGAGAGGCGGCCGACGGGGTGGAGGCAGTCGAAGCGGTGCGTCGGCTGCGACCTGACGTCGTACTCATGGACATCCGGATGCCCACCATGGACGGCCTGGAGGCGACCCGCCGCATCCTCGCCGAGCCGACGGACTGCAAGGTCCTCATGCTCACCACGTTCGACCTGGATCGCTACGTGTACGCCGCACTGTCCGCCGGAGCCAGCGGGTTCCTGCTGAAGGACGTCACCCCTGAGCACCTGGCCGCAGCGGTCCGGCTGGTCACCACGGGCGACGCTCTGCTCGCTCCCTCGATCACACGCCGTCTGGTCGAACGGTTCGCCGTACCCGCCCCGGCCCAGCCCGCAGTCCATCGCGACCTGGCCGCTCTGACGCCACGGGAGCTCGAAGTCCTGACTCTGATGGGCCATGGGCTGTCGAACGCCGAGCTCGCCACCGAGCTCACGCTGAGTGAGGCGACGGTCAAGACCCACGTCGCCCGGATCTTCGCCAAGCTGAGCCTCCGCGACCGCGCGCAGGCCGTCGTACTCGCGTACGAAACCGGCCTGGTCTCGCCAGGCGACCGCTGACGGCTCTACCATTGCCCGTTGCCTGCCGCATCAATTAGATTTCGGCATTCGCGGACCAGGGAGAGCTGTTTGATGGCGACGTGCATTCTGTGTGCGGAGACCGGGCCGTTTCGGTCGCGTGGGACGAAGGACGGTTACGGGATCGAGGAGTGTCTGTCCTGCGGCCTCGTGCAACTGGTGCCGACGCCGACGCCGGAGACCCTGCGCGCGCTGTACGAAGGGGACTCGTACTTCGGCGGTGAGGCCGCGACCGGGTACTCGGAGTACGAGGACCAGGAGCAGGAGTATCTGGCGACGTTCCGCGAGGACGTACGGCGGATCCGTGAGTTCGTCCCCAGCGGCCGGATCCTCGAGGTCGGCTGTGGGTACGGCTACTTCCTGCAGTGCGCGCTCGACGCCGGCTACGACGCCTACGGCATCGACCTTTCACCCGCGGCCGTCAAGTGGGCCTCGACGCGTCACCCCGGCCGGGTCTTCTGCGGCCTGCTCCAGGAAGTGCCCGAGATCCAGGATCAGAAGTACGACGTGATCTTCGGGTCGCACCTGATCGAGCACCTGACCGAGCCGTCGGAGTTCCTCCGCCAGGCGAGCCGTCTGCTCCGGCCCGGCGGTCTGGTCGTCATGGTCACCCCGAACATCAGGAGCCTGCTGTCGCGCGTCTCCGGATCACGCTGGGTCTCGTTCAAGATCCCCGAACACGTCAGCTACTACGACCCGGCGACCATCACCAAACTGCTGAACCGCACCGGGTACACGGTCCGCGCCGTCGACAGCGCCTACCAGTACTACGCCCTGCCCTTCGTCAGCACCCGCATCCGGGAACTCCTCCACCCGGTCTCCCGCATCGTCCCGCCGATAGAACGCCTCCGCCCCCTCCGCAACCGCAAAATCCGCGTCACCAGCGGCTCCATGCGAGTCCTAGCCGCCTACAACGGCGACTGACCCAGGGCGCGGGCACAATCGCGGCATGTCAATCAGCCGCCTTCGGGACGCTGGTCGGCGGCGAAGAACTCCTGTCGAGCGGCGCAGTACTCCTGGCGGGCTGCGGCAAAGACTCCGGAAGTGTTGTTGTCAGCGGTCCCGCTGTCGTTCGGGTAGAGCACGAAGGTCGTCGCCCAGTTCTTCGACCCCGATGTCGTGACCGGAGTCGAAGCTCTTGAAAGTGGCTGGGCCGTCGTGCCGATTGGTCCGATACGCGTAGCAGACCTCGACCTGATGGCAATGAGTGCAGAAACGGCTGGCGACGAACGGCGACATCATGACTGGCCCGCCCGATCCGAGGACGTAGAACATGTCGTCGGCGACTGGCTCTCGCCAGAGGAAGTTCTGCGTCTCGAAGTGCGGATGATCGCCCATGACACGCTGCGTCCGGACATCGAAGACGCGTGGTCTGGGTTGAAACGAAGACGACACGGTCAGCAGCCAAGGAGAGTCTTCGAGGAAGCGCGAACGTCGCAGGGCGTTCTCGATGCGGGGCATCATGTGGGCGACGCGGACCGCGTATTCCTGCATCGTGTGCGGTCTGCCGCCATGCGCGGCGTGATTGCGCTCCGCTCGGAGAGCGTTCAGGTCGTCGATAACACTGGGGTTGCCGGGATGCGTATGCAGGGCCGAGGAGAGTCCAGGGATCAACGTGGGGGAATCGTCGACCAGTGGTCGGAGGTTACCCAGCCAGGTCGTCCAGGTGCCAAACGTCGTACCTGCCCCCGTGTACGCCGTCCTCAGTGCGGCAAGGGCTCGATTGGCCGGGTCGCTGAGTACACCATCAGGCTTCGAGACCTGATCCTTCAGCACTGCCGCTGCGGTCAGACTGATCGTGATCGCCAGCGCTTCGGCCGTGTCCAAGACAGCGTCGTATTGATCTCGTGCAGTATGCGCCTGCTGCAAAACCCGCACGGAGCGAGCAATCGGGTGTTGCAATGATTTGCGGGCAATGGCGAGCTCATTTGACGCCGGATGTGGCGGTGTTACGGAAACTGGCGGTCGAGGTTCGACGATCCGCTCTGTCGGCGGCTGATTCCGGTTCGCTGGAGGCGGCACTGGGGCGTGTCTGGCCGGTTGATAAGGCGGCGGAGTAGAAGCCGGCATCGCCGTGCGCTCTCGCCAGTTCGCCGGTCCGGCCCACTGCATCGGGAACGGGTGCGTCGACGGTTGTTGAAATGATCCCGAGTGAGCCGATGCAATCGTCTGGGCTCGGTGCTGACTCCTGCGCCAACGCCATCTGCGGATCCACAATCGCAACCAGGCCGGAACAACCCCGAAGAGACCGCCGCACATAACTGCCCCGAGGATGCTGTCGAACCAAACCGGCGTGGTACTTGGAGTGTCGCTGGTGGCGATGGAGATCACGCCAAGCAATACGTTCCCGGTGGTCAGCCAAAAAGCCCAGTCGCGGTAGAGAGGTCCGTCGTAAAGACGCAAGACACTGTTTCGTCTTTTCGAACGCGGCATCGGCGGCGGCTGAACGGTCACAATATCTAGACTCCCCAGTGCCGACGATGCGGCAACGGCACACGATTGATCCAGTTACTGGCCCGATCTGTCTCTACTCTAGCGAGCTTTCCACGGATTGGGACGAGCCCGATCGGCTGGCATACGGCTACTACAACCAACCGGGATTTGGAAGATCTCGCCGAAAATTTCGTCGAAGATGCTTCGGCCATGGGATGCCCATTCGATGAAGTGGCCTACAGGGAACGCGCACACCACGTGAGCTGACGACCGGAGCGGCGGCAACCCGCCTACTAGTTCATGACTCGGGATCTCAGGGCTAGGTCGTCCATCGTTTCCAGGATGTGGAATTGGTGGACTCGCACGTGCATTCGTACCGGCTGGAAGGTTGCTACCAGGTCGCGGAGCTCGGCGTACGCGTTGCCTGTTACGTCCGCGGTGAGTTGTAGATAGCCGGCCAGCAGTGGTCGCTCGGCGGCGACTGCGAGTGCGGCGGCTTCGTCGGCCGGTTCGACCGGGAGGTAGATGCGGCCGGTGTTGAACTGTCCGATCCAAGGTCCGCGGACGACGAGATCGATGGGTACGTCGAGGGCGCGCGGCTCGTCACTGCCGTGCACCAGCGTGGCATGCACCCGGTCGGCTCTCAGTTCGAGGCCGCGCCACCAGACCAAACCAGCCAGGCCGGAATCAGCCAGCGCTGACAGGAACGGTTCGGGTCGCGGGTCGGGCAGCGGGAGGACCAACGAGCGCGCGGGTGGCCAGAATTCACCCGGACCGGGATCCGGGCCGAGCGGACCTCGAGGCCGGTCCGTCATTAGCGGAAGGTGTCGGGTCCGGTAGCGCTCGTCCAGCCGCAACGCGTCGTGTTTGCGCCACTCGTACTCCTGATCGGCCAGCACGGTCAGGACATCATTCATCGGCTTCACAGCGGGTTCGGCGCGAACGGGAGGAACTTGTTGACCCAGTCGAGCCGCTCGTCGAGCCATCCGAGCAGGCTGAGGGTGTTGTTGATGGCTGCGGGTGGCTGGCTGATGAGGGTGTCGACGAGCAGCAGCCGGTCGAAGTCGACGACCACGGGAGCCTTACGCGGTTGGCCGTCCCGGCCGAGGAACGTGACCCCGGCCAGCTCCATGATCTTGATGACCTCCTGGGCGACGATGCCGTACCCGATCGTGGTCGGGTGGACTCCGTCGAGCGAGAACAGGCCGCCTTCGGTTCGGCCCTGTCGCCCGGCGCGGAAGAACCGCGTGCTCGGAACCGGGTCGAGCGCGCTCAGCGGGGGTGGCAGCTCGTACGGCGTCCACCAGGTCGGCTGGGCCCACGGGCTCTCGATGTAGCGCCGGGTGGCGAGTCTGTCCAAGATCGACCCCATGTCGAACAGGTACCAATCCAGGCCGTCGTTCCGTGCGGCCGCGACCGAGTTGATGATCGTCTCGTTGTAGGCGTCGATGGCCGAGTCGATCGCGCGGGCCTCGTCCTCGGTGATGTTCGGGTCGCGCTTCGGGTCGAAGTCGTCGTCGGTGACCCAGGGGCGCGTGTAGTACGGGAAGTAGCGCGACTGCGGCGTCACCTTCTTGTGGGTGCCTCGGGCAACGGGCGCGATCGTGACCGCCGGGACGGTGGCGATCAGCACATGCTGGGCGTCGATGGCGCGGAGCTTCTCGACGAGCAGCTCCCAGTCCGCGGCGAACGCGCTGGGACGGAACACGTTGCATCCCCGCTTGGCGACCATCCGCTCCTCGACTGACAACGTCGCGTATTCGGCGGGAGACCAGGCCGGACTGAGGCTGACGACCGAGCCGAGGACGTTGTTGGCCCCGAGGATGACGACCAGGGCCTCCACACCCTCCTTGGCCTTGCTCATGGTTGCGGCTGCTTCGAGAACGGTATGCGCACGGCTGCCCTTGCGCGCTCTTTGCAGGACCGGCCAGGCCGCCCGCGCCTGGTGGTTCTCGACGAGTTGCGAGACGAGGTCATCCTTCGGCGGCGCCTTGAGGCGCTCGGCGATGGTGGCGGCCGTGGTCATTTGCGGGTCGAGGACGTCCCATCCATAGACGGCCATGTTGTGGAACGGAGGCCCGGATTTCGGCGTACCCGAGCCTGCCCCTGTTTCCCAGAAGTCCTCGACGCGATCCATGTACTCGCGGACCCACAGTCCGGCGCCGATGATCTCCCAGAAGTCCAGCCGGTCTCCGTAGCGCTTCTCGAAGGCCCGCGCGAACCGTTCGAGATCCAACGGAAGTCCGCCGGGTCCGGTGGGCCACTCGTAGGCCGGGAACTGGAATTCGTCGACGCTCAGACCGAGTTCGTACGCCGTGATGGTCGGCCAGGACAGGTCGGTACGGAACACCGCCGCACTCATGAACCCATGGGTCAGCGAGTCACCGATCGTCACGAGCCGATGCTTGGCGGGCTTGGCACCTCGCGCCGGTACCGCGATCCCGAGCGTCGGATCGGTGACCGGCTCCCGCGGGGTCGTATGGATCTCCACCTCAGCAGGGATCTCTCGCTTGTCCGCCACCGCAACCACCCCCGCTTCCGCACGGTACTGCCCGCCAATCCCTTTGGCGATACCTTCGTGTGCTCCTAAGCGTTTGCTGCGACCCCGACCTTGTGGCCATGGCTGTCTGCGAAGACGCCGAACGTAGTGCCCGGCACCTGCTGCGCCGGCTGAACGATCTTCCCGCCAAGCTGCTCAGCCTTCTTCAACGTCGCGCCCACATCCTCGACGCTGACGAAGAACAGCACCTCGTCCTCCGCACCTTGCCGCGGCCCGATCGCCACATACGGCCCGCCCTCGGCGCCCGTATCAATGAACGTGTACCCCGGAAACGCCCCCTCGGACGCAACCTTCCACCCGAACAGCTCCGCGAAGAACGCCCGCGTGACGTCCGGATCCTCGGACCGAATCTCGGTATGAACCACAGGATGAGACATGATGACTCCTCAATCTCGGCTGCCTCTCACCTAGCTGACGATCACCACGCCCCCAGATCGACAACTCGCTGCCGCGACGCCTACCGGCCGGGTGTCGAGAATGTGCCGGCGGCTCCGTCTCAGGTACATCAGTGGCCACGGGGCCGCGCGACGAAGAAGGAGAACCCCGGTGACGATCCAGCGGATGGACAACGTCGGCATCGTCTTCGACGACCTCGAGGCTGCCATTGCGTTCTTCGGAGAACTCGGTATGGAACTGGAGGGCAAAGCGGAGGTCGAGGGTCCCGTCGCGGAACAGACCGTCGGACTGGTCGGCGCCCACTGCGCCATCGCAATGATGCGGACTCCGGACGGCCACGGCCGGCTCGAGCTGGCGAAGTACCTCACCCCGGCGGCGATCGTCGGGCCGCACAACCCGCCACACAACACGGTCGGCATGCATCGCGTCATGTTCACCGTCGACGACATCGCCGACACCGTCGCCCGCCTCCGCACCCACGGCGCCGAACTCGTCGGCGAAATAGCCCAGTACGAGAACAGCTACCGCCTCTGCTACATCCGCGGCCCCGAAGGAATAATCATCGGCCTAGCCGAACAACTGAGCTAACACCGGTCGCGGCCGGCCCACATGGGTGCGGGTTTGCGACTCCGGGCGAATGGCGGAGCAATCGAGATTCGAACTCGTGAGGGGTTGCCGATCGTTGGCGAACGGCCCCGAACAGTCGCGGATGAGACCCACGTTGAGACCCTCTGCACCGGCCACGGCCCCTGTGTCACCACCCCTGCTGAGACACGTGTGCGCTCGAGGGGAGTCTGGAGCGGAGCGCGGCCCTGGAGACAGTGGGACGGACGTCATAGACCGCATGTCGCGCGGTGCACTCGCCGCCCGCGCGCCGGGGACGTGCACGGGGAACGGGGGTACGGTCTCCGCATGACGCGACCGCGAATGCGGATTGGGGCCGTCACAATCACGGCAGCACCGGCTCCGCACGCCCGGGAGCTGGCCAGGTTTTATGAGCGCCTGCTTGGCTGGCGGATCGTCGACGAAGGGCCGAAGGGCGGTTGGGTCCAGCTTCACCCGCCCGAGGGCGAGACAGACAGGACGCTGCTCCACCGAGCTCGAAGCCGGGTCACCGCCGATCTGGCATCAACATCGAGTCTGACCAGGAGCACGAGCGGCCGGTCTGGCCGAGCAAGCCCGGTGGTCAGAACGCGACGATGCACCTCGACATAGGCGTAGACGACCTCGATGAGGCGGTCGCGTGGGCCGTCCAGGCAGGCGCGAGTCTCGCTGAGGACCAGCCGCAGGAGCACGTCCGGGTCATGCTCGATCCTCACGGTAACCCTTTCTGCCTGTGCCGCTAACACCGCAACGGCCGGGGCCTGAGAGGGCCGTTGAGACCCTCGTTGAGACCCCCGAGACATGAAGAGGGGGGGGGCGCGGGGGGGGCGGCCCCCCGGTTGTTTTTGGGGGCAGATGAGTAAATGGAACCGGTGAAAAACCCACCAAAGGTGAAGA